>CAZNCH010000006.1:0-46136 GCA_964571555.1 uncultured Lachnospiraceae bacterium
AGACGTGTGCTCTTCCGATCTTATTTTGTTCCGTTTGTATTCGACGTCGGGAAACATACGATTCGTGCAATCAACGTCAATCAATACGGTCTCATCAGCGAGCCCGTGGAGAAGACTTACGTGATCCGCAAAGCGATGCTGCCCGACCCGGTACTGTTGACGCCCGGCGGCACCTATTCGGATCCGGAGACGATCAAACTGGAAAAGCCTGTCGGCGCGGTCATCTATTATACCGATGACGGGACAGAGCCCACGCAGGACTCTATTGTTTATAATCAGCCGATTCCGATGCCGCTTCGTGAGAAGACCTACCGTTTTATTATGATCGACGGGGAAGGCGTGAGCAGCCAGGTGATCGCCGCCACCTATCAGCTGCGGATGGTGACGCTGGTGGATGTTCCGATTGCGGAACAGGCGGTGCAATACAGTGTGATTGTCGGCGGCAAGGCGGTGAAGCAGTCGGAATACAAATCAAACAGCGCCTTATCCTTCCATGGAGCCAACTATTATCTTGTGGACGAATACTCCACACAGTCAGCGAACAGGGTGAAGACCGGACGGGTATTTGCCGTCAACGTTCTGACCGGTGAGATTTTTAAAGCAGATATGTCTTCCGTTTCGGGAGATTATCAATTATTACCGCTGCAGTAGTGTATGCGGGGAGGAGAATATTATGTACAAAATTCTGAAGGCGGAATGCCTTGCCGAAAACATCTATCTGATGGATGTTGCGGCAAAACGTGTTGCGAAATCATGTTTGCCCGGACAATTCGTAATCGTGAAGGTGGATGAGGTCGGTGAGAGGATTCCCTTGACCATCTGTGATTATGATCGCAAAAAGGGGACGATTACCATTGTGTTCCAGATCGTGGGCGCGTCGACGAAGAAAATGGCTGCGCTGAAAGCAGGAGATTATTTCCGTGATTTTATCGGACCATTGGGACAGCCTTCCGAATTCCTTTCGGAAGATCTTGCGGCACTCAAAAAGAAGAAAATGCTTTTTGTCGGCGGCGGGGTCGGAACGGCGCCGGTTTATCCGCAGGTAAAATGGCTGCATGAGCACGGTATCGATGCGGATGTGATCATCGGAGCCAAAACAAAGGATCTGCTGATCTTGACGGATCAGATGAGAGATGTTGCGGGAACTTTGTATGTGACGACCGACGACGGTTCGTTTTCGCGCAAAGGTATGGTGACGGAAGTGATCAAAGACCTTGTGCTGACACAGGGGAAGCAATATGATGTTTGCGTTGCGATCGGACCGATGATCATGATGAAGTTTGTCTGTTTGCTTACGAAGGAACTCTCTCTTCCTACCGTCGCATCCCTGAATCCGATTATGGTGGACGGTACCGGCATGTGCGGCGCCTGTCGCGTGATTGTCGGCGGAGAGGTGAAATTCGCCTGTGTGGACGGTCCCGAATTCGACGGTCATCTGGTTGATTTCGACCTTGCAATGAAGCGCCAGCAACTTTATAAGAGCGCAGAGGGACGCGCCATGCTGAAAGCGGAAGAGGGCGATACGCATCATGGCGGCTGCGGGAACTGCGGATGAGATCAGTAATGGATATGATGAGAAAAGTACCTGTCAGAGAGCAGGATCCGGAAATCAGAGCGACCAATTTCGAGGAGGTCTGTCTGGGCTATCAGGAGGAGGAGGCCAAAGCGGAAGCGTCCAGATGTCTCAACTGTAAAAACGCGCAGTGCGTCAAGGGTTGTCCCGTTTTGATTGACATTCCCGCCTTCATTCAAAAGGTGAAAGAAGGAGAGTTTGAAAGGGCGTCTGAAATTATCGGCGAAGCCAGCACGCTTCCAGCGGTTTGCGGCCGCGTATGCCCGCAGGAGAGTCAGTGCGAAGGCAAATGCATCAGAGGAATCAAGGGAGAGGCGGTTTCCATCGGAAAACTGGAACGTTTTGTAGCGGATTGGGCGAGAGAGCATCAGATCAAGCCGAATCCCCCCAAGAAGAAGAATGGACACAAGGTTGCCGTGATCGGATCCGGTCCGTCCGGATTGACTTGCGCGGGCGATTTGGCGAAACTCGGCTATGACGTTACGATATTCGAAGCGCTGCATGAAGCCGGCGGCGTTTTAGTTTACGGGATTCCGGAATTCAGACTGCCGAAGACGAAGGTGGTTGCCGCGGAAATAGAAAATGTGAAATCACTCGGCGTACGGATCGAGACAAACGTTGTGATCGGCAAGTCCACCACCATAGACGAACTGATGGAAGAAGAGGGCTTCGAAGCCGTGTTTATCGGTTCCGGCGCGGGACTTCCGAAATTTATGGGGATACCCGGAGAACTGGCAAACGGGGTCTACTCCGCCAATGAATATCTGACCAGAAGCAACCTGATGATGGCATTTGATGATCGCTACGATACGCCGATCAATGCCGGCAAGAAGGTTGCGGTTGTCGGCGGCGGAAATGTTGCCATGGATGCGGCAAGAACCGCGTTAAGAGTCGGCGCTGAAGTTTCTATCGTTTACAGAAGAAGCGAAGCGGAACTTCCCGCCAGAGTGGAAGAAGTGCATCATGCGAAAGAAGAAGGGATTCGGTTTGAACTTTTTACGAACCCCGTTGAGATTCTGCTGGATGATAACGGCTGGGTCAGAGGAATGAAGTGTATTCGAATGGAATTGGGAGCGCCTGATGCTTCCGGCAGAAGAAGACCGGTTGAAATACGGGGTTCGGAATTCGAAATGGAACTCGATACCGTGATTATGGCGCTCGGAACCTCACCGAATCCGCTGATTTCCGCGACCACGAAAGGACTCACGATCAATCAGAGAAAATGTATCGTGGTACGGGAAGAGGACTGCGCAACCGACAAGGAAGGCGTTTATGCCGGCGGCGACGCCGTTTCCGGCGCAGCGACAGTCATCCTTGCCATGGGAGCGGGGAAACGCGCGGCAAAAAGCATGGATGAATATTTAAAGAAGAAGCAGTGATGAAACGGAGGTAGACGATGCCCTGGTGCCCGAATTGCAAATATGAATATCAGGACGGCTTTACGGTCTGTTCGGACTGCGGCGCGACGCTGGTAGAAAATTACGGCGAGGTGGAGCGTCTGGAAACGGAAGCCAAGGAAAGAGAAGCGGAGGAGATTGCGCGCAAGAGAGAGGCGCTTGCCGAAATGATGACGCGGATGAATGCGGATTCGGAAGGTTTGGATCCGGATTTCCCGAATCCGCCCCCGTCCTTTGTGAAGGCAAAAGAAAAGGCGGAGAACTACAGATCCTCGGCGTATGCGCTGACTTTGGTCGGCACAGCCGGACTGCTTGCAGTGGGGCTTTGCGCATCCGGCGTGATCGATGTGCGGATGGCTTCGAATATCCGCCTCATCGGCGGCGTTGTCTTATCCGTGATGTTCCTTTTCTTTCTGGTGTTCGGGATCCGTTCTTTTTCAGAAGCAAATAAATACAGAGTAAAGTCCGAAGAAGAGGAACGGATAGAAGACGATATCAGAAAATGGTTCCGAAATCAACATACGGCGGAAAGCATCGATGCATCGTGTCAGTTGGATCGGAACGATCCGGAAGATGAATTGAAGTATTTCGCAAGAAGCGAATATATGAAAAATCAGATTACGGAAGCCTTCGGCGCGCAGGATGCGGCGTATTTGGAACACCTTGCGGAAGAATTATATTCGGAAATCTATGAACATTGAGATCCTTGCCGTCGGCAAAATAAAAGAAACCTATTTGCGGGACGCCATCGCGGAATATAAGAAAAGACTATCCAAGTATTGCAGACTGGTCATCCGGGAAGTACAGGATGAGAAAACAGTCGATCAACAAAGCGAGGCGCTGAATCTGAAAGTGAAGCAAACCGAGGGAGAACGGCTCCTGAAACTGATCCGTAACGATGCGTTTGTCGTAACGCTTGAAATCAACGGGAAAATGCTTGCTTCGGAAGAACTGGCTTCCCTGATTGCGCAGACGGGAATTCGCTCCGTGTCAACGATACAGTTTATCATCGGCGGCTCTCTGGGGCTGTCGGAAGAAGTGACCGGACGCGCGGATTTTGCGCTCAGTTTCTCCAAAATGACCTTCCCGCACCAGTTGATGCGTCTGATTCTGATTGAACAAATTTATCGGAGTTACAGAATCATAAAACAGGAACCCTACCATAAGTAAATCATTAAATTCGGAAAATATGCAGGAATCCATCACAGGCAGTATCGAAATCGATACCGAACATGAGCGAAATCTTTTCGGTACGTTTGATGCACATATCAAAGAAATCGAGAAACAATTTCATGTGATTGTCGTCAGCAGAAACGGATCCGTAAAAGTGTCCGGCATGCCAAATGACGTTGAGGCGGTACTTTCCGTCCTGACCCAACTGCTTGCCCTATCCAAACACGGAAATACAATTACGGAGCAACAGGTGAATTATATGATTGAGGAAGCAAAAGAACATTCCGATGTGGATCTGCTTGCCATTGATAAGGAACTCATTTGTCATACGATCAACGGCAAGCCGGTCAAGCCGAAGACCGCAGGACAGAAGAAATATGTGGATTCGATCCGTGACAAAATGATCGTCTTCGGACTCGGACCTGCGGGAACAGGGAAGACTTATCTTGCCATGGCTATGGCGATCACCGCATTCAAGAACAATGAGGTGAGCCGTATCATTCTGACCAGACCGGCAATTGAAGCAGGAGAAAAACTGGGTTTTCTTCCGGGCGATTTGCAGAGTAAGGTAGACCCGTATCTCCGTCCTTTATACGACGCGCTCTATCAGATCATGGGCGTGGACGCCTTCCAGAAGAATATGGAAAAAGGACTGATTGAGGTTGCGCCGCTTGCCTATATGCGGGGACGCACCTTGGATCATGCTTATATCATATTGGATGAGGCGCAGAATACGACGCCCGCCCAGATGAAAATGTTCCTTACGAGAATCGGGTTCGGATCGAAGGTCGTGATCACAGGCGACCGCACGCAGAAGGATTTATCTCCGACCTCTGTATCGGGGTTGGACGTGGCGCTGCGCGTTCTTGGACGCGTGGACGAAATTGCCTTTTGCAATCTGACCGGCAAAGATGTTGTGAGACATCCGCTGGTGCAAAAGATTGTGAAAGCCTACGAGGATTTCGAAGAGAAACCCAAGTCCGGAAAAGGGAGAAAACGAAATTGACCTGTTCTATTTCCTTTGAGACCAAGAATCCGTTTGAATTCGACGCCGAAGTTGTTTTTCGGGCGGCAGCGGAGGCAACGCTTCATTTCGTGTCCTGTCCGTATGAGAGTTGCGTGTGTCTTCTGATTACGGACCGGAACGGGATTCGCGAAATGAATCGCGACTACAGAAAGATTGACGCCGTTACGGACGTGTTGTCGTTTCCGCTGAATGAATTTGCACGGGAAGGCTGTTTTGACGGGATGGAAGAGAACCCCGCAGCGTTCGAACCGGACAGCGGAGAACTGCTGCTGGGAGATATCGTACTCTGCGCGGAACGAGTGCTCTTGCAGGCGGAAGAATACGGGCACTCCGTATTGCGGGAATTTGCTTTTCTGATCGTCCACAGCATGCTTCATCTCATCGGCTACGATCATCTGGAAGAGAGTGAGAGAGTGCGCATGGAAGAAGCGCAGAAGACGATTATGCAGACATTGGAAATCTCCAGATAGGATACAGGGTTCATGAAACGTAGTAAAAAAGGCTCCAATTTTATCGTGCAGGGCGGAATTCTTGCAATTACGGGAATTCTCTCGCGGCTGATCGGCTTGCTCTATCGCATGCCGTTGCAGAGAACGATCGGGGATGCGGGAATGGGATATTATTCCGCGGCTTTTCAGATTTATTCCATTCTGCTGATCATTTCCTCCTACAGTCTGCCCACCGCTGTCAGTAAACTGGTTGCTGCCAGAGTGGCGAAAGGACATTACAAAAACGCCCGCAGAACTTATCGCGGCGCGCTTCTGTTCGCCTTTCTTTCCGGCGGCGCAGCCTGCTGCATCGTATTCTTCGGGGCGCAGTCTCTGGCAGGGAATCTGATGCGTTTGCCGAAGAGTTCGATTGCACTTCGCGTGTTGGCTCCAACATTGCTGATTGTGGCTTTGATGGGTGTAATTCGAGGCTATTTCCAAGGGCTCGGAACAATGATGCCCACCGCAATTTCCCAATTGGTTGAACAGATTCTGAATGCCATCGTCAGCGTGATTGCGGCGATTGTGCTGTTCTCATACGGTCAGAAAGTTGCAGACTTACTGCATGATCCGGCTTATGCAGCCGCTTACGGCGCTGCGGGAGGTACGCTCGGCACCGGAGTGGGTGCGCTGGCGGGACTGTTGCTGCTGGTTGTGATGTTGATTGCGCACAATCGATCCATGCGTCAGAAGGTGCTGGAAGATGAGAACGATGTGGCGGAAAGTGTCGGCAAGATTTTTCGCATTCTGATCCTGACGATTCTGCCGATCATTTTGAGTACGACCATCTATAATGTCAGTGATACGCTGGATCAGGGCGTTTTCAACTATGTCATGGATCTGAAGGGACTGTCTTCACAGAAAGCGGAACTGTGGGGTATTTTTTCCACGAAGTATCGCGTTCTGACCAATGTGCCGATCGCGCTTTCTTCTGCGCTTTGTTCTTCTATGATGCCGTCTCTGACCGCCTGCATCGAGCGGGGAGAGTTTCGACTTGCACGACATAAGGTGGCGCTTGCAACCCGATTCGCAATGATCCTTTCGATTCCCTGCGCCGTCGGACTTTCCGTACTCGGTAAGCCCATCATCGCCATGTTGTTTAAAGGAGAGGTGGAACTGCCTGCCAAATTGCTGGCATTCGGCTCGATTTCGGTTGTCTTCTATGCGCTGTCCACCCTGTCAAACGGTGTGCTGCAGGGCATCAACCGGATGCGGATTCCGGTCAGAAACGCCGCCATTGCACTGGTATTTCATCTCGGAATATTGTATCTTACGCTTCAGGTATTTGACTGGAAGTTATATGGCGTTGTGGTTTCCTGTATCATGTTCGGTTTCCTCATGTGTGTGTTTAATTGGTTGAGCATTCGGAAACATCTCGAATACAGACAGGAAATCATCCGTACCTTTGTGATTCCGCTGATCGCCTCTCTCGTGATGGGCGGGGTTGTCCGGCTCGCCTATTTTCTTCTGAACAAGGCGCTTCCGGTTTCTGTCGCCGTATTGGTTGCAATTGCAATCGGAGCGGTTCTGTATTTTATCCTTCTGATCAAGCTCAAAGGCGTGAAAGAGAATGAAATCAGAAATTTCCCGGGCGGTGAAATGATGGCGCGTATCGCAAGAAGTTTTCATTTGATTTCATAATGTAAAAGAGGAGAAGATGAACGTTTGTATCATCGGCGGCGGCGCGGCGGGAATGGTTGGTGCCGTCATGGCTTCCAAATCAGGAGCAAAAGTGACGATTCTGGAGCAGCGGGATCGCATCGGCAGGAAATTGCTTGCCACCGGCAACGGACGGTGCAATTTATCGAATGCGGATGCTTCTTTGTCCCATTATCATGGCATGGAAAACGAGGAAGCCGCACGGTCTTTTGCGCGTGCGGTTTTTTCCCGTTTTTCGTTTGACGACACGCTGCGGTTCTTTCACGAACTGGGCGTTTTGCCCAGACAGAAAGGCGGATATTATTATCCGCATTCCGAACAGGCGTCTGCCGTACTGGATGCGTTGCGCTTTCAACTGGCGGAACGTGGGGTACGGATTGTGAACGACTGTCCTGTATCGGGAATCACGAAGGAGAAGCAGGACTTTCTCGTCAGGACGGAAAAGGGACAGTTTCGCGCCGACCGGGTCATTCTTGCCGTCGGTTCCAAGGCAGGGCTGCCCGGGAGCGTTTCTGACGGCTATCACCTTGCAACAGGACTCGGACATCATTTGAGCGCCATCGTTCCGGCGTTGGTTCCCCTGGTAAGCGAGGAGAAACTGTTCAAACCGCTTGCCGGAATCCGGTGTCAGGGCAGCATCCGGATTTTAGATGTGTCGGGAGTCAGGACGGCGACTTCCACCGGAGAATTGCAATTGACATCCTACGGATTGTCAGGAATCCCGACCTTTCAGGTCAGTTCTCTTGCGAACCGGCTGCTGATTGCCAACAGGGAAGTTTTCGCGGAACTCAATTTCCTGCCGGAGATGAAGGAAGCGGAACTGGCGGCATTGTTGCAGAACCGTCGGGAACAATTGCGCGAGCGGACGGCGGAAGAATTTATGATCGGCATTCTGCATAAGCATCTTGGAATCTTCCTCATGAGACAGAGCAAGATCCCTCTGCAGCAAAGGGCCGGTAATTTCACCGCGGAAGATCTTGACAGATTGCGTTCTTCCATTCAGTGCCTGCGTGTTCCGATTTATCGAAGCAAACCCTTTTCGGACGCGCAGATATGCGCCGGCGGCGTTTTACTCTCGGAAGTGCGCGATACCATGGAGTCGACGCTGGTACAGGGACTGTATCTGGCAGGAGAACTTCTGGATGTACACGGAGACTGCGGCGGTTACAATCTGCAATGGGCATTCAGCAGCGGCGCGGTAGCGGGGATGCTGCTATGATCAGAGTACATCAGTTGAAACTGCCCATCCGCCATACGTCGGAACAAATGCACCGCAAGATAGCGACGCTTCTGCGTTTACACGAAGATTTCTCGGTGAAAATCATTCGCAAATCACTGGATGCGCGCCGGAAACCGGAGTTGTTTTGGGTCTATGCGGTGGATGTTTCCTGTTCTGTCAAAACGGAGCAAAGAATCTTAAAGAATCATCGGGATCGAAATATCACAGCCGCACCGGAAGAGCGATTCAGATTGCCTGTCTTAGGAACACATCCTTTAAAACAGCGTCCCGTGATCATCGGCAGCGGTCCCGCGGGACTGTTCTGCGCCTATCTGCTCTCGCAGCGCGGCTTTCGCCCGATCGTGGTTGAACGTGGAGAAGCGGTTCCAAAACGCAGTGAGACTGTGTTAAAATACTGGAACAACGAAGCGCCGTTGAATCCCGAATCGAATGTGCAGTTCGGCGAGGGCGGTGCAGGCACGTTTTCGGACGGCAAGTTGAATACGCTGGTGAAGGATAAGGCATACAGGAATCATTATGTGCTGGAAACCTTTGTGAAGCACGGCGCGGCGGAAGAAATCCTCTATGACGCCAAGCCGCACTTAGGAACGGATGTCCTGAAAAAGATTGTCGTCAATCTGCGGGAAGATTTGCTGTCTATGGGAGCGGAATTTCTCTTTGAGACCAGGATGACGGATCTGAAGGTGCAGGACGGTCGTGTGACTTCCGTTACGTTGACGGATCGCAGCGGAGCCGTCAGCATCATCGATACGCAGATTGTCGTGCTTGCCGTCGGTCATTCCGCCAGAGATACCTTTCTGACCCTGAAGGAAAAAGGGCTTAACATGGAGCAGAAGAATTTTGCAGTCGGACTTCGCATGGAACACCCGCAGCGCATGATCAATCTTGCGCAGTACGGCGCCGAGCAGGTGGAGGGGCTGCAGGCGGCGGATTACAAAGTGACGTTTCAATGCGAAAACGGCAGGAGCGTATATTCGTTCTGCATGTGTCCCGGCGGCTATGTTGTGGATGCCTCCTCGGAAGAAAACAGAATTGCGGTCAACGGCATGAGTTATTCCGACAGGAATTCTGAATATGCAAACGCCGCGCTGATCGTTTCGGTGGATCGGCGTGATTTCGGATCGGACGATGTCCTTGCAGGGTTGTACTATCAACAGAAACTTGAGGAAAAGGCGTATCGGATCGGAAACGGAAAGGTGCCGATCCAGACCTTCGCTTCGTTTGCGGGAGAGCGGGAAGCGGAACAGGCGGAAGTGAAACCGCTCTTAAAAGGCGGATATGAAGTTGCGGATTTAAGGGAACTGTTTTCCGGAGAGATCAATGAAGCGCTGGTTGCAGCCGTGCATTGCTTCGATCGGCAGATACCGGGCTTCGCCAGAGGGGATGCGCTTCTCTTCGGCGTTGAGAGCAGAACCTCTTCGCCGATCAGGATTCTGAGAGGAGAAAGTTATGAGAGCAATATCGAGGGCGTTTATCCCTGCGGGGAAGGCGCCGGCTATGCGGGCGGGATCACAAGCGCCGCGATGGACGGGATGAAGGTTGCGGAAGCGATCATTACGCGATTTCGTGCAGACTGGCTCCAAACTGAGCCGGTGATGGAGAACGATTGGTACAAGAGGGTGAAATAATGGAAGAAAAGTTGGAAAAAAAGTTTCGTGCCGCAATTAAGGACAGGAAGAGGATTGTTGTCAAGATCGGATCTTCCAGTCTGCACCACATGGAAACGGGCGAACTGAACTTAACGAAAATGGAGCGTTTGGTGAGAGAACTCTGTGAACTGAGGAATCAGGGAAAAGAAGTGATTCTGGTTTCTTCCGGCGCGATCGCCGTCGGAAGAAAGACGATCAACCTTGCGCCGGAAGAGATGGCGATTCCGATGAAGCAGGCCTGCGCGGCGATCGGTCAGGCGAAGTTAATGATGATCTACGAGCGTCTCTTTGCGGAATACAACCACTTGACGGCGCAGATCCTGATGACGCGGCATACGATTGTGGATAAAATCAATCGCAGGAATGCGCAGAATACTTTTACACAGTTGTTAAACCTCGGGGTGATTCCGGTCGTCAATGAAAACGACACGGTTGCCGTATATGAGGTGGAAGATACGATCGGAGACAATGATTTCCTCTCCGCGGTGGTATGTTCTTTAGTGAAGGCGGATCTTTTGATCCTCTTATCCGATATTGACGGACTATATACGGACGATCCGCGCACCAACCAGGCGGCGGAGTTCGTGGATATCGTCGAGAATCTTTCCGATGTCATGGTGATGGGCAAGAAAACAACGGGCAGTCTCTTCGGCACCGGCGGGATGAGCGCGAAACTGCATGCGGCGACGATCGCGGTGAATTCCGGCGCGGACATGGTCATTGCGAACGGGAAGGACGTCAGCGTGATCCATAAGATTATGGAAGGCAGGAAGCACGGTACGCTCTTTGTGGCGAACCGGGATGAGAACTTCAAGATTGCGGACTACATTACAGGAACGGACAGCGGCGTCGCGCGATGAAACGGAGCAGACTATGACAATGGAAGAAAGAATCGCAAGAATCAACGAACTGTATCGTAAATCACAGGGCGTCGGGCTGACAGATGAGGAAAGAGCGGAGCAAAAGAAACTGCGTATGGAATACCTCGAAAGCATCCGCGGTTCATTGCGTTCTCAACTGAACAATATCGATATTCAGAACGAAGACGGAAGCATTACGAATCTCGGAGAGAAATACGGAAAGAAGCATGAATAAAGCTGAACTGAGAAGCATGGCGCTTGCAAAACGAAATGCCATGACGGAAGAAGAATGTATGGAAAAGAGCACGCTGATCCTGAAAAAATTGATGTTTCAGGATGCTTTTTTGCGTGCCTGCCGAATCGGGCTCTATGCGTCGATGCAAAACGAGGTGATCACCTATCCCCTGTTTCCGCGGGCAAGACAGTTGGATAAAGAGATTGCGGTTCCAAAAGTATTGGATCGACGGGAGATGGAATTTCGTTCCATTCATTCGCTTGCCGATCTTGCAACCGGATATTTTCAGGTTCCGGAACCCAAAGAGGGAACACGACGCGCAAAAGAACCGGATCTTCTCGTGGTACCGCTGGTTGCCTTCGACAAAGATCGTAACCGCATCGGTTATGGCAGAGGTTATTATGATACCTATTTGCGCAGGCACAGAGGAGTCAAAACGATCGGACTCGCCTATGAATGTCAGCAGGTTCCCGTGTTTTGCCCGTCGGTTTCGGATGTGGCGCTTGATATGATCATAACGGAGGAGAGGATCTATGAATGATGCGCAACGATAAATTGAAAGGATAAACCACAATGAACAATAGCGAAGAACTTGAAAGCATACTTGCGGGGATTGATACAAGCGCACCCGTGTCGACCGATGAACCCGCACGGCAATATTACTTTATAAAGAAATGCCGTGAAATCGTCAAAAAGAAGTCGGACGAAATCGGGAGACAACTGACCGCGTGTTCTGTGACTTTCGGCTGTCAGATGAATGCCAGGGACTCCGAGAAACTGCTCGGTATTCTGCGGGAGATCGGCTATGAGGAAATAAAAGAAGAGAAGAACGCGGATCTTGTGCTCATGAATACCTGTACGGTGCGTGACAACGCGGATCAGCGGGTGTACGGACGGCTCGGCGTTTTGAAAGGACACAAGCAAGCGCATCCCGACACGGTGATTGCACTCTGCGGCTGTATGATGCAGGAACCTTCCGTGATCGAGAAGATCCGAAAGAGCTATCCTTTTGTGGACCTCATGTTCGGAACACATAACATTTATCGTTTTGCGGAACTGCTATATATGCAGTTGTCGGAACAGCGCAGGGTGATTGAAATCTGGACGGAAGGGAAGGAGATCGTGGAGGATATTCCGGTTTCCAGGAAATATCCGTTTAAGTCCGGTGTGAATATCATGTTCGGCTGTAATAATTTCTGCAGTTATTGTATCGTTCCCCATGTGCGCGGCAGGGAACGATCCAGGGAGGCAAAAGAGATTCTGGCAGAGATTCGGGCTTTGGCAAAGTCCGGTGTGAGAGAAATCATGCTGCTTGGCCAGAATGTCAATTCCTACGGGAGAGGGTTGGAAATGCCGATCACCTTTGCGCAACTGCTGCGGGAAGTTGAGAAGATCGAGGGAATTGAGCGGATCCGTTTTATGACGTCGCATCCGAAGGATCTTTCGGACGAATTGATTGCGGTCATGCGGGATTCAAAGAAGATTTGCAGACATCTGCACCTGCCGCTGCAGTCGGGAAGCAGCAGGATACTGCAGCTGATGAACCGTCGTTATGATCAGGCGCAGTATTTGAGTCTGGCGAAGAAAATTCGAGCCGAGATTCCGGACATTGCGATCACAACCGATATCATTGTCGGCTTCCCGACGGAAACGAAGGAAGATATCGATGAGACTATGAAAGTGATAGAAGAAGTGCAGTTTGATAACGCGTTCACCTTTGTCTATTCGAAGCGTAGCGGAACGCCGGCTGCCGCCATGATCGGGCAGGTCGACGAAGCCTTTGTAAAGGAACAGTTTGACAGGGTTCTGAAACTGGTGCAGGAAACCTCGAAAAAGAGGGCGGCAATCTATGAGGGCAGAACGGAAACGGTTCTGGTGGAGGAAGTAAACGAGCAGAATGCGGAATTTCTGACAGGTCGCATGAGCAATAATCTGTTGGTGCATTTCAAAGCATCGCGGGATTTGATCGGAACGCTGGTTCCCGTGAAACTGGTTTCCTGTCGGGGCTTTTATTATATTGGAGAGTTATGTAAATAAAATATCTTGCATCCCCTTGCTTCGATTGCTATAATATTTGTATTCTAGGCAATTCTGAAAGGAGCCGTTTCTACTATGAAGAAGAAAATACTACTTATGATCGCAGTTTGTCTTGGTTTCGGACTTGTTTTTGTTGCACAGCCGCTGTCTGTTTCGGCAGCAGCACCCTGTTCCATCGATACAATCAATGCTGCAAATGCGCAGATCGCACAGGCGCAGCTTCAATATGCACAGGCGCAGGCAGCAGAGGCGGCTGCATTGCAGCAGTTGAATCAGGTCAGGGCAGGCGGAAATGAACTTGCCATCGCAACGGCGGCATTTTCCTATAATCAGGCTGTGAATCAGGCGCACTGGTATCTGGATCAGGTGAACAATGCGAAGGCGTTTCTCGCCAACATTTCCGCAAGGGCGGACGCAGAGACCAGAATCGAGCAGACGATAGCGCAACTTTCAAATCTGACCGACATGCAGCAGGCGAAACAGGATGCGGACAACGCGCAGGCAATCGCAACAGGCGTCAAACAGCAGATCGCTATGGTACAGGCTGCCATCGCCGCTTACACGCAGCAGTTGGGGACATCCCCTTCCGTGCAGGCGCAGATCGACCAGTTGAATGTTCAGTTGCGTTCACTGCAGGCGGATTATGCGAAGCAGCAGTCGATTGCGGATCAGAAACTGGTGCTTTACAATGCTGCGGTTGCAAAAGATCAGTATGCAGGATATCAAAAGAGCGTGATTGACGATTCCGCGGATCGTCTCTTCCGCCGCGGGGAATATCATCCCTACAAGGCTGCAGATTAAGGAGGATCGAAGCGTAGGTGAAACGCATATAAATACAAAAGCCGAAGCATTTGCTTCGGCTTTTGTATTTAGCGCAGGACGGTTTTGAAACGGTTGTTGCTTTCGTTATTGATGTAGGCTACGAATTTGTTCGCGGCAACGCTTGGCAATGCGCCGCTTTGATAGACGAAGCCGACGGATCTTTTCGGGATCGGATTCTTCAGCGGAATCTGGATCAACTGTTTGCTTGCCAGTTCCTGCAGGACGAATTCTTTGATGACGCAGCCGAGACCCAAGCCGATTTTGGCGAATTCAATCAAAAGATCCAGAGAGGTCGCTTCGATGACCTGATTGATTTTCACGCGATTCTCAAAGAAGTAATGATCGATATACTGCCTTGTAATGTTCTCCTTGTTCAGAAGCAGCAGCGTGGAGTGGGAGATGATGTCCCTTGTTCCCATCGCCTTGATATAGTCCTTGGTTGCGACGAAAATATCCTCGATTTCGGTTACCTTGGTATAATCCAGATTCTCGGAAGCGACAAAGTCGGTGTTTTTTGTCCCGATCAGACCGATGTCGATCTTTCTCTCTTCCAGCAGACGCAGGGTTTCATAGGTGCTCTGGCATTCGATGATGACCTGTACCTTCGGATGGTGTTGCAGGAAGCCCTGCAAATAGGGGAGCAGGATGTATTTACACAGCGTGGTGCTCGCGCCGAAACGAATATAGCCGCCGTCGAATTCAATCAGGTTCTTCAGTTTTTCTTCTCCCTCTTTCAGGTTCTCGAATGCCACGCGAACGTTTTCATAGAGCAGCGATCCCTCATAAGTCAGCGTAACGCCCTTGGAACTGCGTAGAAACAGAGGAATTCCGACGTTTTGTTCGAGCTTGGCAATCGCCTTGGATACCGCCGGCTGCGAGATAAACAGTTTCTTGGCTGCGGCGGAAATGTTGCCTTCTCCTGCGGTTACGTAAAAGATTCGATATAGAGACAGGTTATTATCCATTTGTCCTCCTTGCACTATAACTTACAGTTATCGGTAATATAAAAAATGCATATTATTATTATAGGATAAATGGTGCTATAATGCAAATAATGATTGGAGGAGAGAGCATGCACAAAGGAATGACAATGACACAGAAGATCCTTGCGGATCATGCCGGTCTTGCTTTTGTCGAAAAAGGACAGTTGATCGAAGCGGAACTGGATCTGGTGCTCGGCAATGACATTACAACGCCTGTCGCGATTCATGAACTCAAACGAATGAAGCGAGACGGCGTTTTCCATCAGGATAAGATTGCGCTGGTCATGGATCATTTTACACCGAATAAAGATATCAAGTCTGCGGAGAACTGCAAGTGCGTCAGGGAATTCGCCATGCGGCATCAAATTTCACATTATTACGATGTGGGACGCATGGGAATTGAACATGCATTGCTGCCGGAACAGGGACTGACGGTTGCCGGAGACGTGATCATCGGCGCGGATTCGCATACCTGTACCTACGGCGCGCTCGGCGCGTTTTCAACCGGTGTAGGCTCCACGGATATGGCTGCGGGCATGGCGACCGGCAAGGCGTGGTTCAAGGTTCCGGGTGCGATCCGGTTTCAACTTACGGGGATTCCCGAAAAATGGGTCAGCGGTAAAGACGTCATCCTTCACATCATCGGTATGATCGGTGTGGATGGAGCACTTTACAAATCCATGGAATTTACGGGGGACGGGATCCGCTACCTCAGCATGGATGATCGTTTTACCATCGCCAATATGGCGATTGAAGCAGGCGGCAAAAACGGGATTTTTCCGGTGGATGAAGTTGCAAAAGCATATATGCAGGAACACAGTAAGCGGGATTTTAAGGTCTATGAAGCGGATGCGGATGCGGAATACGATGCGGAATATGTCATTGATCTTTCCACGCTCAAGCCTACGGTTGCGTTCCCCCATTTGCCGGAGAATACCAGAACCGTAGATGAAATCACGGAGAAAATATACGTGGACCAGGCGGTGATCGGTTCCTGCACCAACGGAAGGATCGACGATCTTCGGATCGCAGCCATGATTCTGGACGGCAAAAAGGTTGCGGATCATGTCCGCTGTATTGTGATTCCGGCGACGCAGACCATTTATATGCAGGCGTTGAACGAGGGCCTGATCAAAACTTTTCTGGAAGCCGGTGCAGCAGTTTCCACGCCGACCTGCGGACCTTGTCTGGGCGGCTATATGGGAGTGCTTGCCGCGGGTGAAAAATGTATTTCGACGACGAATCGTAACTTTGTCGGCAGGATGGGGCATGTGGAGTCCGAAGTCTATCTTGCCAGCCCTGCGATTGCGGCAGCCAGCGCCGTGGCGGGCTATATTACCAAACCGGAGGATGAATGATGAATGCAGTCGGGACAGCGTTTCGATATGGAGATAATGTAGATACGGATGTGATTATTCCCGCCAGATATCTTGCGATTCAGGATCGCACGGAATTGGCGCGGCACGCGATGGAAGACATCGACGCCGCTTTCGTTCACAAGGTGAAAAAGGGTGATCTCATCGTTGCAGGCAAGAATTTCGGCTGCGGCTCTTCCAGAGAACACGCGCCGCTTGTTTTGAAAGTTTCCGGTATCAGTTGCGTGATTGCGGAAACTTTTGCCAGAATTTTCTATCGCAACGCGATCAATATCGGTCTGCCGATCATTGAATGCAAAGAGGCGGCAGAAGCCATTCGGGACGGAGATCATATCGAGGTGGATTTTGACAGCGGCATCATTATCAATCATACGATCGGTCGCAGTTTTCAGGGACAGCCTTTTCCGGAATTCATGCAGAAAATCATTGCAAGTGAAGGTCTGGTCAATTATATCAATCAAAACAACGCATGAAGTGCGAATCTTGCGAGCAGGCGGAAGCCTGCTCGTTTCTGTATGCGGAAAAGAACTTGCAAACAAATGTTCGAATATGATATAATTATAAAATGAAAATCAAAAGAACAGATTGGATTTTATTCCTCATTGCGATTCTCGTTTTCGGTTCTCTTTCCGTCATTCGTTCTTTCGGAAACAAAGAGGGCGGAAGCGTTCTGATCCGCTGCGGAAATGAAGTGGTCGGAACCTATTCCCTCGCGACCCCGCTGGAACTTGACCTTGCGGGCGCTGACGGCGGCTACAATCACTTATCGATCCGAAACGGACGGGCGTCGGTGACCGCTGCGGACTGTCCGGATCAAAGTTGTGTGCACCAATTGCCGGTTTCTTCTTCCGGAGAGACGATCGTGTGTCTTCCGCATCGAATCAGCATCGAAATCATTGCATCGGACGAGATCGCGTCGGAAGGAATCGATTCGGATGGGAACGGGGTGGATGCGGTTGCAAGATAAGAGAACAAAGAGAATTGCCGTGTTCGCATTGCTTTCCGCGTTTGCCATTCTGTGCGGTTATTTAGAAACCCTGCTTCCGCTTTCGTTCGGGATTCCGGGCGTGAAGTTAGGGCTTGCCAACGTGGTGTCTTTATTGATCCTCTGCGGGAAGAGAGCACAAGGCAGGATTTGGGAAGCGGTGCTGGTTCTGTTTGTCCGCGTGACCGTTGTCGGGCTGCTGTTCGGGAATCTGTATTCGATTCTCTACGGACTCGCGGGCGGTCTGTTCAGTGTTGCGGTGATGGCTGCCGCTTCCGGATTCTCCTTTCTGGGCGTACCGGGCGTCAGCATCCTCGGAGGAATCGCGCATAATCTCGGGCAGTTGTCGGTTGCGATGCTTCTGGTCGATCAGTTGAAACTGACCTTTTATGCGCCGGTACTGCTGTTGTCCGGAACGATTACGGGTGCGCTGCTCGGCGTGCTTGCCGCTGCGCTCCTGCACCGTCTTGCAGAGACACCCTACATGCGGCAGTTCTTTTCGAATCCGCCTCCGGATCCCGGAGCGAAAGATGACGGATCAGGCGTCAGAGCAGATGACGGGAACAAATGATACAGAAACAGTCAGTTATATAGAAGCAGTTGGACGGGAACAGCGATAGAAACAGACAGAAATACAAGGAATCCAGGAAAGGTTGAGGAACGGAAATGATCGGATATTTAAAAGGGAAAGTTGCCGAAATTTATGAGAGCGGCATTGTCTTGGAAGTTGGCGGCGTCGGCTTTCATATTTTTATGCCGCAGTCATCGCTTTGCCTTCTGAACGGCCTGTCACAGGAGTTGAAAGTTTATACCTATTTAAATGTCAGAGAAGATGCGATGCTGCTCTACGGCTTTCTCACGAAGGATGATCTGGATTTCTTTAAACTGCTGATTCAGGTGAACGGAATCGGTCCGAAGGGCGCGCTTTCCATCCTTTCGGTGATGTCTGTGGATGATCTGCGTTTTGCGATTCTTTCCGCGGACGCCAAGAGCATTTCCAAAGCGCCGGGCATCGGAGCGAAAACCGCGCAGCGGATGATTATTGATCTGAAAGATAAGATCAATCTGGAAGATGCGTTTGAACAGAAACTTTCGTCCGCCCCCAAGGAAACCGACGATGTGACCGGAGTTCGTCAGGAGGCGACGGAGGCGCTGACTGCGTTGGGTTATTCCGCAACGGAAGCGCTTCGTGCCTGCAAAGCGGTTGAGATTCAGGAAAGCGACGATGTCGAGTCGGTACTGAAACAGGCGTTGAAACATCTGATCTAGTGAGGAGTCCTTATGAACAAGAGAATGATAGAGACCAATCTGACGGAAGAAGATATTAAGATTGAGGGCAGTTTAAGACCGCAATATCTTTCGGAATACATCGGACAGCAGAAGGCCAAAGAAACACTGCAAATTTACATCGAGGCAGCCAAGGAACGAAAAGACCCTCTGGATCATGTGCTGTTTTACGGTCCCCCGGGGCTTGGCAAGACGACGCTTGCAGGAATCATTGCCAACGAGATGGGAACCCATATCAAGACCACTTCCGGCCCCGCAATCGAGAAGCCGGGGGAAATGGCAGCCATCCTCAATAATCTGCAGGAGGGGGATATTCTCTTTGTGGACGAGATTCACAGGCTGAACCGACAGGTGGAAGAGGTGCTCTATCCGGCAATGGAAGATTATGCGATCGATATTATGATCGGGAAAGGGGCAAGCGCAAGGTCGATTCGGCTTGATCTGCCGAAGTTCACGCTGGTGGGCGCTACAACGAGAGCCGGACTTCTGACCGCTCCGCTGCGGGATCGTTTCGGTGTGATCCACCGCTTGGAATTCTATACGATTGCCGAACTGACGACGATCATTCTGCATTCCGCCCGCATCTTAAACGTCAAGATCGATTCCAAGGGTGCGGAAGAACTTGCAAGAAGAAGCAGAGGGACGCCGCGACTTGCCAACAGACTGCTGAAACGTGTCAGAGATTTTGCGCAGATCCGTTATGACGGCGAGATTACGCTGGATGTGGCTGCGGCTGCATTGAATCTCATGGAGGTGGACAGGATGGGTCTGGATCACGTTGATCGAAACCTGATTCTTACGATGATCCGTAAATTCGACGGCGGTCCGGTCGGTCTGGATACGATAGCGGCGGCGATCGGAGAGGATGCGGGCACGATCGAAGATGTCTACGAACCCTATCTGATTCAGAACGGTTTCTTAAACCGTACGCCGCGCGGCAGAGTTGCAACCGAAACGGCATATCGTCACTTCGGGGTTCCATACCCGCAGGAATAAGTAGGTTGTTTTTCTTCTGAGATTTGGTATAATCATATTGTGTGATTTGAAGAACCGAGGGGGAGGAACTATGGCTTCGAAGAATGATGCGGAAGTAATTATCGGTGGAAAGGTGATAACGCTCAGCGGTTATGAGAGCGAGGAATATCTCCAAAAGGTTGCTACCTATCTGAACAACAAGATTGCCGAATATGACAAGATTGATTCTTATCGCAGACAGCCCCTCGATTTACAGGCCATTCTTCTGCAACTGAATGTCGCGGATGATTACTTCAAAGCCAAGAAACAGATCGAGACGCTCGAAGAAGAGATCGAGGCGAAGGATCGGGAACTGTACGATTTGAAACATGAACTGATTGCTTCGCAGATCAAGCTGGAGAGCAAGGAGAAAATGATTCGGGAATATCAGAACGACATGACCGAAAGAAAGAGATAGAAGCGATCGAGTAGGGCAACCTGCTCGATTTTTTTTAGGGAACTGTTTTGTATGACAATGACGGAACTTCTTGCGCCTGCAGGCGATTATGAATGTTTTCTCGCGGCAATTCATGCAGGCGCCGATGCGGTATATCTTGGCGGACGATTTTCCGCGCGCGCGTATGCGAAGAATTTCTCGGAAGAGGAATTGCTCCGCGCGATTGATGTTGCGCATTTATATGGGAAGAAGGTCTATCTGACGCTGAATACCGTCATGAAAGAGAATGAAATTTCAGGAGTCCTGAAGGATTTGCTGCCGCTCTACAGCGCCGGTCTTGACGCTGTGATCGTTCAGGATGCAGGTCTTATCCGAGCATTGCGTGAATCCTACCCCCTATTGCCGGTACATGCAAGTACGCAACTATCCATCACCGATTCGGAAGGTGTGAGAGTGATGCGGGAACTGCAGGTGAAGCGCGTTGTACTTGCGCGGGAACTCTCTCTTGCCGAAATCGAACGGATCCATACAGAAACCGAAATGGAACTGGAATGTTTCGTCCACGGTGCGCTCTGTTATTCCTATTCCGGAAAATGCCTGCTGTCCGGTCTCATCGGCGGTCGGAGCGGCAACCGCGGACGTTGTGCACAGCCCTGCAGACTGCCGTATCAGGGAGAATATCCTCTGAGCTGCAAGGACATTTGTACGCTGCAGATGCTGCCGAAACTGATTCGTGCGGGGATTACTTCTTTTAAGATCGAGGGACGCATGAAGAACCCTGATTATGTCGCCGGTGTTGTCGGAATCTATCGGAAGTATCTGGATCTGTGTTTACAGGATTCTTCCTTACCCTTTGCGGTTGCGGACGAGGATATGCGGCTTCTGCTGACGCTCTATACCAGAAGCGGTCATTCCTCGGGATATTATGAACAAAGAAACGGCAGGGAGATGATCACGATGACGTCGCCCGCCTATGTCAGAGCCGATGCGGCGGTTGCGGATGCGGCGTTTCGTCGTTTTACGGGCGCTTTCAGAAAAAGGGACATCGATCTGTCCGTTTCTCTGAAAAAGGGTGTGCCGATTACGCTGACGGCAAGTTCGGGAGCAAGCAGCGTCACCGTGTGTGGCGCGATTGTCGAAGCAGCCAGATTGAAACCGCTCTCGCAAGATGACATCAGGAAGCAGTTGTCCAAACTGGGCGGAACCGAATTTCGACTGCGGGAACTGCGGATCGATCAGGATGCGGATGTGTTCGTTCCCGTATCGAAATTAAACGAACTTCGAAGAAATGCCGTAGATACGCTGCTTCATACGATATTGGAGCCGTTTCGGCGCGCCGGGGAGAATGCTTCCTCCGGCAGAGTATCCCCTGATTTGCCGCCCCGACCTGTCACAACGCCGCTGCTGCACGTGCAGGTATTGACCTTGGCGCAGTTGATGGCGGCGCTTTCAGATCCGCATGTGGATCTGATCAGTGTGCCTTTCCGTGAAATGCTTTCGTTGCCGGATCGGATCAGGGATGAGATTCGGGCTACACGGAAATCTTGCCGACTGCTTGTTCAATTTCCTTTGATTCTTCGTTCGTCGTTTCTGCAGCGGGAAGAAGAGACGCTGCTTCAACTGATGCGGGAAGACGATATTGCCGGCTTTCTGGTTGATCAGTGGGAAGGTCTGGGTTTCCTTTGCGAGCACGGATATGAGGGGTTGATTCTTGCGGATCTGCATTTATACGCCTGTAATCGGGACGCCGTGCTTGCGATTCGGGAATGCGGCGCGTCCGTTACCACCGTGCCGGTCGAATTGAACCGCAAAGAACTGCTTTTGCGCGCCGTCTGCGGAGAGGACTGCATTGTCTATGGCAGGCTGCCCGCCATGGTGAGCGCACAGTGCGTGCAAAAAACCATGGAAGGCTGTACGAAGCAATCCGGCTTTCTGGAATTGACAGACCGTTATCATGTGAAATTTCCCGTATTTCATGATTGCAGCGATTGCGTTAATATTGTTTATAACAGCGTTCCGCTTTGGCTGCACAACGAACGTGAGTTCCTGAAACGGCTGCAGCCTGCTTCCCTGCGAGTGATTTTTACTGTGGAAGAGGGAGAGGAAGCGGAACGTATTTTAACGGAGATTTATAGAGAACTCTTTCTCGGGGAAGCAGCAATGCCGGTTTCCGACGAATATACCAAAGGACACTTGAACAGGGGAGTTGAATAACCGAATGACCACGATACTCAATGTGATATGCAAATATCTGATCCTTATTTTCATGATGGCATATACGTTCGAATGTTTCAGCGTATTCCGTTACGGCAGCGAAGAGAGCAGAATCAGCATCTATCGCAGACAGACGACATGGATGTTCTGTATGCAGACGCTGGCGTTTCTTGCGTTGTATCTGACGGAAAGGGATGGCAGGATCATACTGTTCTTCCTGCTGCAGCTGGTGATCTGCGTCGGTCTGCTGCTGCTGTATCATTTTCTGTATCCGCGGGCGAACCGCCTGATTCTGAATAATATGTGCATGCTGCTTGCCATCGGCTTTATTATTCTGACCAGACTGTCCTATACGAAGTCCATCCGTCAGTTTACCATCGTTGCGTTTACGCTGGCGATCTGCATGTTTGTTCCGTATTTTTTCCGGCGATACAAGTATTTTGACAGGCTGTCCTGGGTTTTTGCCGCGATCGGCATCGGAAGTCTGGGTTTTGTACTGCTGTTTTCCAGGGTCGTCAACGGGTCGAAACTGAACATCTCTTTGTTCGGCATGACCTTCCAGCCTTCGGAACTTGTGAAAATCACCTTCGTTTTCGCCGTGGCAGGTTTTCTGTACCGCGCAAAGCGCTTTTCTCAGATTGTGATTTCCGCTGCGATTGCAGCGCTGCATATCTTAATTCTGGTACTCAGCAAGGATCTTGGGAGCGCTGTCCTTTATTTTGTGATCTATATTGCAATGCTCTATGTTGCAACGCAGAAGTTCTATTATTTCCTGGCGGGGCTGGTTGCCGGCGGACTGGCTTCCGCTGCCGGTTATCATTTGTTCCCCCATGTTCGCGTGAGAGTCAGAGCCTTTCTGGATCCCTTTTCCTGTATTGAAGAAGCGGGATTTCAGGCGGCGCAGTCCCTCTTTGCGATCGGCACCGGCAATTGGTTCGGTATGGGCATCGGACAGGGTGCGCCGCGCACGATCCCCGTCGTGGAGCAGGATTTTATTTTTGCGGCGATCTGTGAGGAACTGGGCGTCATTTTCGGACTCTGTCTGATCCTTGTCTGCGTCAGTTGTTTTGTTATGTTTATGAATATCGCAATGCGGTTCCAGAATCAATTCTACAAACTGTTCGCCGTGGGAATCGCTGTGACCTATGGGTTTCAGGTCTTTCTGACCATTGGCGGCGTGACTAAATTCATCCCGCTGACCGGTGTGACGCTTCCGCTTGTCAGTTACGGCGGCAGTTCGGTGATGGTATCTCTTTTGATGTTTTCACTGGTACAGGGAATGTATATTTCGGTTCGGGATGAACAGATACAGACGGCAAAGGAGATCAGGAAATGATTTTTAAGAAGTCAAAGACAAAACGCAGACGTCTTGCCGGCGGGAACCGTGAGATCCTGATGATCACCTATCTCTTTGTCGCGCTTTTCATCGCGATCATTGTATATCTGGCATGGTTCATTCTGTTCCGAAGCAATGACGTCATCAATCATTCCTACAATCAGCGGCAGGATTTGTATGCAAAGCATGTCGTTCGCGGCGACATCCTGAGCAGGGAAGGAGATGTGCTGGCGACGACGCTTGTGGATTCGAACGGAACCGAGACGCGCTACTACCCCTATGAGCGTCTGTTCGCACATGCGGTCGGCTATTCCACGCACGGGAAAACGGGGGTGGAATCCATTGCCAACCTCAAGTTGTTAACCAGCAATGTGTTCATCGGAGAGCGGATGGAGAATGATATTCTCGGTAAGAAGAATCCGGGAGACAATGTGATCACAACCCTGAATCTTCCTTTGCAGCGCGCGACGGAAGCAGCGATTGCAGGACGCAAAGGCGCCGTCGTTGTGACGAATGTCAGGACGGGAGAGGTGCTGTCCATGGTTTCCAAGCCGGATTTCGACGCGAACACCATCGTGACGAACTGGGCGACCATCGATGCGGACGGAGAGAATTCCGCCCTGTTGAACAGGGCGACGCAGGGACTCTATCCGCCGGGCTCCACGTTCAAGATCGTAACCGCTTTGGAGTATCTGAAGGAGAATCCTGACAGCAGTTCCTATCGGTTTGCCTGCGCAGGTTCCTATTCCTACGGGGGGAGTACCATCAACTGCTATCACGGACAGAAACACGGTGCGATGGATTTCGATCTCTCCTTTGCAAAGTCCTGCAATTCGAGCTTCGCCAATATCGGCTGCGGACTTCAGAAGAAGGATTTTCGCAAGACCTGTGAGGATCTGCTGTTCAATCAGGCGTTGCCGAATCCTTATTCCTACCGCGAGAGTACGGTGCCGATTTCGGCGACGTCCAATATTGATGAGATGATGCAAACGGCAATCGGTCAGGGGAAGACAATGACGACACCGTTCCATATCAATCTGATTACCGCGGCAATTGCAAATGACGGCATGCTGATGAAGCCCTATGTGGTTTCCGCGGTTGAGAGTGCCTACGGAGATCCGGTTTCCACGACGAAGCAGGAAGAGTACAGACGCCTGATGACGGCGGAGAACGCGCAGGAATTACAGAGATTGATGCGTCTGGTTGTGGAAGAGGGGACCGCAAGCAGACTCAGAGATACTGCGGCTTATACGGCGGGCGGCAAGACGGGTTCCGCGGAGTTTACTACGGACAAATCACGCAGCCATGCATGGTTTACAGGCTTTGCCGGAAGCGGGAAACCGGAGATTGCAATCACTGTGGTAATTGAAGACGGCGGCAGCGGCGGCGAGGTTGCGGTGCCGATTGCGCGGGCTGTATTTGACGCTTATTTTAACAGTCGCACGGAGTGATTTTATTTTGACTGAGATTTGAAATAATGCTATACTGAATCCAGTTATAGTCCGCTATAACACACCAGATGCAGGAGGAATTGCAATGATGGAAGCAACGAGCTGTGGCGGTGTGGTGATTTTTCGAGGCAAGATATTGCTGCTTTACAAGAACTTTCGTAACAAGTACGAAGGTTGGGTATTGCCAAAGGGAACTGTAGAAGAGGGCGAGGAATATGAAGATACTGCACTCAGGGAAGTCCGCGAGGAGACCGGAGCGCGGGCGGCAATTGTGAAGTATGTCGGCAAGAGCCATTATTCCTTTACCGTACCTGAGGATGTGGTAGAGAAACAGGTACACTGGTACCTTATGATGGGTGAGAATTACTATAGCAAACCACAGCGTGACGAATTCTTTGTAG
This sequence comes from uncultured Lachnospiraceae bacterium, assembly GCA_964571555.1. Taxonomy (GTDB): domain Bacteria; phylum Bacillota; class Clostridia; order Lachnospirales; family Lachnospiraceae; genus UBA2868. The sequence continues at coordinate 25,605 of CAZNCH010000006.1, forward strand.
ATTCGGGTTACTATAAATATCACGAGGCGTTTCACTTATTGAAGTTCGCGAATGAACGCCAGATTCTGGAGAAGGCATATCAGGAATATCAGGATATGAGGCGCCGGAATTTATGGGGGAATGACAACGCATAAGGAACGGCAGATCGATGATTCGGTTTTTAGATCAGTTGTATTATACAGATGAGATGGAAGGTCGCATACAGCGCATCCGGGAGAACCTGCTTCTGAATCAGGAAGCGGAGCATGCCTGTTATCTTGTGATCTCCGCCAATCCGAAGGATGTTCTGGAAGTGCTGTCGTCTACCATGCTGATGCAGGAGATTCGAAGCGGCAGGAAGATGGATGTCGTGGGTCTTGCCGGAGACCGGGAGGCAGCGTTTCATTTGGTTACCGTAATTTTCAAGGATCTGCTGTCCGAACATGGTCTCTCAACCGGTATGCGTGATTTGCTTTGTTCGAAATTCGAAAGACATGAGGAGTGAGCTGTGAGCCTGTTTCTGCTGATCCTTCAAATCATCGGAATGACGCTGCTCGGAATCCTTGCGCTGTTCCTTTCGGTTCTGGCACTGGTTCTGTTTGTCCCGATCAGATATCGGATCCGAGCGGATTATCAAGGGAAATTTCAGGCGGATGCAGGCATATTCTGGCTGCTGCATTTCATTTCCGCCCGTATCCTGTATGGCGAAAACGGAATGGAAGCATCGCTTCGAATCTTGGGTATGCGCTACCGGAAACCGAAACGTGCGCCGAAGAAGAATCGAAAGGAATCCGGAGAAGTTTCGGAAGAGATGCCGACCGACGCCGATTATACGATGGAGGGATTCGAAGAACCGAAGTCTCTTGCCGCAGGCGAGGAAGATGTTGCGTCCGAGCGGGAGCGGGGATTCTTTTGCCGTCTGCGCGAATATCTGCATCGGGTCTTTGATTTTGTGCTGCACCTCAAAGAGAAGGTGCAGGGGTTTTTCTTTAAAATGAAGAGGGGCTATGAGAATCTTACTCACTACGTCGATTTCTTCACGGACGAGAAGATGCAGGAGGCGCTGAAACACGCATTGTCTCTGGTGCTGGACGCCTTGCGCCGCATCAGACCGCGTAAACTAAAGGGACGTCTGCATTTTGGCTTCGAGGATCCGGCGACGACGGGAAAACTGCTTGTGTTCCTGTCGCTGCTCTATCCCTGTATTGCAGGGCGAATTGAAGTGGTTCCGGAATTTGGCGAAGCGGTGGTGGAAGGCGATTTGTTCCTGCAGGGAAGGGTTTTTCTGATCGAACTTTTGGTGATCGGATGGAAGTTATACTTTAGTAAAGATATCAGAATTATGATGAAGCAACTGAAAAGGGAGGACTGATCCATGGGAGAGAGGCATTTTAACGATGTGGTCGATTCACTGTTGAAAGGAATGGACGGATTCTTAAGTTCCAAAACGGTTGTAGGTGAGCCTACGAAGATTGACGATACCATCATTGTTCCGTTTGTTGATGTCACTTTCGGCGTCGGTGCGGGAGAGTTCCGTGCAGAGAAGAAAGATAACGGCGCGGGAGGACTGACCGGAAAGATGACGCCATCCGCAGTGCTTGTGATCAACAAGGGAACCACGAGACTGATCAATATTAAGAATCAGGATTCCCTGACCAAAATGTTGGATATGGTGCCGGATCTGGTCAATCACTTCGCTTCATGGAAGAAAGACGGACCAAGCGACGAAGAAGCGGTAGACGCTGCATTCTCGGACGAAACATAGGACAAAAAAACACATCTGATGAGATTCAGATGTGTTTTCCTGATTATGAATTAATAATAAAGATGCATTCACCCGTTATGCACGTTCTACCGCATTGCTTTTTAAGCATTGAGTGCATACGTGAAGTCTCCTCGGAACTCCATTCACTTTACATTTCACACGTTTCACATTGGAATGGAAAATTCTGTTGGATCTTCTATGTGAATGGCTCACATTGTTGCCAAAGTGAACGCCTTTTCCACAAATATCACATTTCGCCATCGGTTTGCACCTCCTTGATCTATCTGAAATTACGATGATTCAAAGTCACAACAAAAGTATTCTAACAGAACTTTTTTTTGAATGCAAGCAAAATATAAAAAAATACAGAAAATGATTCATTATTGTTTACTTTTCAGGGTAGGTATTGTAAATTAGACTATGAATAAATTTGAAACGGAGGTATGTCAATGAAAGGTCGAGTAAACACAGAAGTCGGAACAATCGCCATTGATGCGGAAGCAATTGCGCAATATGCCGGTTCCGTTGCGGTTGAGTGTTTCGGTATTGTCGGCATGGCTACTGTGAATGTGAAGGACGGAATCGTAAAGCTGCTCAAAAAAGAAAGCATTACACACGGAATTAATGTTCTGATCAAGGAAAACAGATTGACGCTTAATTTCCACGTGATCGTTGCTTATGGTGTCAGTATTCAGGCGGTTGCAGATAATCTGATCAGCAATGTGAAATATAAAGTGGAAGAACTTACGGGTCTTGAAATAGACAAAATCAATATTTACGTTGAAGGCGTCCGCGTCATCGACTGATCTTAAGTTAATTTCGGAGGTTGAAGAATTGGCAACAGAGTATATGAATGCTGAGACCTTGTCGGTGATGTTTCTGGCAGGCGCAAAGGCACTGGAATCGAAAAAAGAATATATCAACGAACTCAATGTCTTCCCCGTACCGGACGGAGATACCGGAACCAATATGACAATGACCATCATGTCTGCGGCGAAGGAAGTGAAGAAACTTGAGAATCTGACGATGGAGAGTCTTGCCAAGGCAATTTCCTCCGGTTCCCTGCGCGGTGCAAGGGGAAATTCCGGTGTGATTCTCTCGCAGTTGTTGAGGGGCTTCACCAAGGTGATCAAGGAAACGGAAGAAATCGACGTCCTTACGTTGAATGCGGCAATGGAGAAAGCGGTCGAATCCGCATACAAAGCCGTTATGAAGCCCAAAGAGGGAACGATTCTTACCGTTGCCCGCGCCATTGCGGAAAAGGGAACGGAAATCGCTTCGGAAGAGATCTCGCTTGCATCTTATCTGCAACAGCTCATTGAAGCCGGCGACGCCATGCTGCTTCATACGCCGGAACTGCTTCCCGTCCTGAAACAGGCGGGTGTTGTGGATTCGGGCGGACAGGGGCTGATGGAAGTTTTAAAAGGCGGATATCGTGCGTTTCTCGGCGAAGAGGTTGATTTGGAACTCGATCGGATCGAAGTCGGATCGGCAACGGAGCGCGTTTCCGGATCGTCTTTGGATGCGGAGATCAAATTCGGCTATTGCACCGAATTCCTGATTATGTTGTCCGGCGATTTCTCACAGAAGAAGGAAAGCGAGTTCAAGGCTTATCTGGAATCGATCGGCGATTCGATTGTCTGTGTTGCGGACGACGGCATTGTGAAAGTGCATGTGCACACCAATGATCCGGGGCTTGCAATTCAAAAAGGGCTGACTTTCGGCGCGCTTACCAATATGAAGATCGACAATATGCGCGAGGAACAAAGAGAGAATCTTGAAAAACAGGAAGAAAAGCGGAAGACGGAACCGGCGGCGGATACGGAGCCGCCTGTCGGTGCAGCCGGAGAAGAAGCCGGCACGCTGACAGAGGATCAGGAAGCCACCCGCTTTGACGAGCCGCCAAAGGAGATGGGATTTATCGCTGTTTCTGTCGGTGAGGGAATGGATGCGATCTTTACGGGACTCGGCGTAGATTATCTGATCCAGGGCGGACAGACCATGAATCCGAGTACGGAAGATATGGTGGAGGCGATTGCCCGCGTCAACGCCGAGAATGTGTTCATTCTGCCGAACAACAAAAACATCATTCTTGCCGCGAACCAGGCGCAGTATCTTGTCGAGGACAAGAAGGTCATTGTCATTCCGACCAAAACGGTTCCGCAGGGAATTACGGCGCTGATTAACTTCATGCCGGATCGTTCGGTGGAAGAGAATGAAGCAACCATCAAGGAAGAGATTCAGAAGGTGAAGACCGGTCAGGTGACCTATGCTGTCAGAGATACTGTGATCAATGAGATGGAAATCAAGCAGGGCAACATTATGGGCATCGGTGATCATGATATTCTGGCGGTAGGAACGGATGTCGAGAAGACTGCAATCGAAATGCTGGGCGCGATGGTCGATGAGGATTCCGAACTGATCAGTATTTATTTCGGTGAGGAAGTCGATGAGGAGATTGCCGGTGATTTCTGTGCGGAAGTGCAGAAGACTTATCCGAACTGTGATGTTGAAATGCATGCCGGCGGACAGCCGATCTATTATTATGTGATCAGTGTGGAATAACAGGAGCTGCCATGGATCTGCATACACCTACGATTGAATTAAAAGGAATCGGACCCAAAACGGAGAAACTATACACGAAACTCGGTCTCATTGAGGCCGAGGATTTTTTATATTATTTTCCGCGGGACTATTTGCTGATCGATCCGCCGCAAAGGGTCGATCGGGAATGCATCGGCGAAGTGATCTTCTTTCGGGCAAAGGTTACGGCAAGACCGCTTCTGAAACGGAGCAGCAGATTGCAGATCGTGACGACAACGCTTGTATCCGACGACGCCGAGATTCGTGCGGTCTGGTTTCGTATGCCCTATTTGACCAAAAGTCTGAAAGCGGGAGACTCTTATGTGTTTCGTGCAAGGCTTGCAAGGAGCGGGCACTTTTTCAGCGTCGAACAGCCCATGATTTTTACGGAAGAAGCGTATGCGCGAATCGTCGATACGCTGCAACCGATTTATCCGCTCACGAAAGGCTTGAGTAACAAGGCGCTGTGTAAGACGATCCAAAATGTCTTATCGGAAGTGAGCATTCCCGAGGAAGCGCTGCTGCCGATTTCGGGAGAGGGACTTACCAAACAGGAAGCATTGCGGCGCATCCATTTTCCGAAGGATCGTCTTGAATTGCAGTCGGCGAGAAAGCGGCTTGTGTATGAAGAATTCTTTTTCTTTCTGCTGCGGTTGAAACTGATGAGGGAAGACAGGGAACGTGAAGTGAATGATTTTCACATTTATCCCAGTGCGCATGCAAAGCGTGTGATCGAAAGACTGCCGTATGCTCTGACGAAGGCGCAGAAAAGGGTCTGGGATGAGATTTCGGAGGATCTTGGCTCCAATCATTCCATGAATCGTTTGGTACAGGGGGACGTCGGCTCCGGCAAGACAATTATTGCGCTGCTGTCTTCCATCATGGTGGCGGAGAGCGGCTATCAATCTGCGATTATGGCACCGACGGAGATTCTTGCGACCCAGCATTTTGAGACTGTCTGCAAGTTGTTGAAGGGGGAGGGCATGGGAGAAATCGCCGTGCTGCTTACCGGATCAATGAGTGTAACGGCAAAGCGGGAAGCTTACAGGAAGATCAGGGACGGCGAGGCGTTGATTGCCATTGGAACGCATGCGCTGTTTCAGGAGAAGGTGGAGTATCATAACCTTGCGCTGGTGATCACCGATGAACAACACCGTTTCGGCGTGAAACAGAGGGAGCGGATGATGGACAAAAACGAGATCACGCCCCATGTGCTGGTCATGTCGGCAACGCCGATTCCGCGGACGCTGGCGATCATCCTTTACGGTGATCTGGATCTTTCCGTGATTGACGAGGTGCCGAAACGCCGACTGCCGATCAGGAGTTGTGTGGTTGATACAGGTTACCGCGAAACGGCTTACCGGCTGATCTTAAGAGAGATTTCGGCAGGACGGCAGGCGTATGTGATCTGTCCGCTGGTCGAGGAATCCGAAGGGCTGGATTGCGAAAATGTCATTGATTACACGGTGAAATTGCGGGAACATCTGCAAGATTATCCGCAGATTCAGATCGGTTATCTGCACGGAAAGATGAAAGCGTCGGATAAGAATTCGGTCATGGAAGCGTTCTATCGAAACGATTTGCAAATTCTCGTTTCGACGACGGTCGTCGAAGTCGGTGTCAATGTTCCGAATGCGACGGTGATGCTGATTGAGAATTCCGAACGTTTCGGACTGTCGCAGCTGCACCAGCTCAGAGGTCGCATCGGCAGAGGGGAATGGCAGTCTTACTGCATCTTTATGAGCGGCTCACAGTCCGAGAAAACGATGGAACGACTGCAAACGCTGTATCGAAGCAATGACGGCTTCCGGATTGCGGAGGAAGACTTGAAACAGCGCGGTCCGGGCGAAGTTTTCGGCTTCCGGCAGAGCGGCGAACTCGGGTTCCTGCTCGGAGATATCTATTCGGATGCGAAACTGTTGCAGCAGGCGCGTGACGATGTGGAGAAACTTCCGGCAAAAGACCGCGACCTGGCTGTTTCGAACTATTTTGTCGGGAAAGAAAAACAGAAGCACAATGTATTGTAGAAATTACAGGAAAAGGCACAATACATTGTGCTTTTTCTTGATTCTTACAGAGTTTCTGGTATAATATTTAGCGAGCAAATGATGAAAAGGGAGTGAAGGGGTAATTATGACGAAGAAATCCAACTATGATGCGAGCAGCATCACTGTTCTGGAGGGTCTGGAAGCGGTGCGGAAGCGTCCCGGTATGTATATCGGTTCTGTGACGAGCAAAGGACTCAATCATCTGATCTATGAGATCGTAGACAATTCTGTGGACGAACATCTTGCGGGCTTCTGCAATACCATTTGGGTGACGCTTGAGAAGAACGGTTCCGCTACCGTTTCGGACGACGGCAGAGGGATTCCGGTCGGCATGCATGCCAAGGGAATTTCCGCGGAACGTCTGGTTTTCTCTACGCTTCATGCGGGCGGAAAGTTCGACAACGGTGCGTACAAGACGAGCGGAGGACTGCATGGGGTAGGTTCTTCCGTTGTCAATGCGCTTTCCGAATACCTGGTCGTGGAGGTCAGACGCGAAGGCTGTATCTATCGCGACAGCTATGCGCGCGGGATTCCGACGACCGAACTGGTGGACGGCCTGCTTCCCGTGGTCGGCAAAACCAGAGGAACCGGAACCAAGGTCAATTTCCTGCCGGACGATACCATTTTTGAGAAGACCAGATTCAAAGAAGAAGAAATCAAATCGCGGCTGCATGAGACCGCCTATCTGAATCCGAACTTAACGATTCATTTCAAGGATGATCGCGCCGAGGTTCCGGAAGAGATCGCTTTCCATGAAGAAGAGGGAATCAACGGCTTTGTGAAGGATATGAACAGCAACAAGGAAGTGCTGCACGATCCGATTTTTTTCAGCGGAACGAGCGACGGCATTACGGTGGAGGTCGCGTTCCAATATGTGAATGAGTTTCATGAGAACGTACTCGGTTTCTGCAATAATATCTATAATGCGGAGGGCGGGACGCATCTGACCGGCTTCAAAACGATGCATACCAACGTTTTGAACACCTATGCGAGAGAACTGAACATCTTAAAGGAAAAGGACGCCAATTTCACGGGTGCCGACATCAGAAACGGCATGACCGCCGTTGTCTCCATTCAACATCCGTCTCCGCGCTTCGAGGGACAGACGAAGACGAAACTGGACAATCAGGATGCCGCCAAGGCCGTCGGCAAGGTGACGGGCGACGAGGTGACCCGATATTTCGATCGGAATTTGGAGACGCTCAAAATCGTCCTTTCCTGCGCGGAGAAAGCGGCGAAGATCCGCAAGAGCGAGGAAAAGGCGAAGACGAACATGCTGACGAAGCAGAAATACTCCTTTGACTCGAACGGGAAACTTGCCAACTGCGAGTCACGCGACGCCGAGAAGTGCGAACTGTTCATTGTCGAGGGTGATTCCGCCGGCGGTTCCGCCAAGACCGCCAGAAACCGGATGTATCAGGCGATACTGCCGATCCGCGGCAAGATTCTGAACGTCGAGAAGGCAAGTATCGACAAAGTGCTTGCCAACGCGGAGATCAAGACCATGATCAATACTTTCGGCTGCGGGTTCTCGGAGGGCTATGGCAATGATTTTGACATCAGCAGATTAAGATATGACAAAATCATTATCATGGCGGATGCCGATGTGGACGGCGCGCATATTTCGACCCTGCTTCTGACCCTGTTCTACCGTTTCATGCCGGAACTGATCTATGAAGGTCATGTCTATATTGCCATGCCGCCGCTCTATAAAGCGATGCCCAAAAAAGGCGAGGAAGAATATCTGTATGATGACAAGGCGCTTGCGGAGTATCGGAAATCCCACAGCGATTTTACCTTACAGCGATACAAGGGCCTGGGAGAAATGGATGCGGATCAGTTGTGGGAGACGACGCTGGATCCGCAGAACCGAAGATTGAAACTGGTTGAGATCGAAGATGCAAGAATGGCTTCCGCTACGACGGAAATGCTGATGGGCAGCGAGGTTCCGCCCAGACGCAATTTCATCTATCGTCATGCGATGGATGCGGAGCTGGATATATAGTTGTTCGCATCCTGAAAGGGATGCGGGTGAAAGGAGTGCGCTATGGCAGCAAGAACGAAGAACAAACCGATCGATGAAACGATCATTAAGACAGAATATTCCGAACTGATGAAAAAATCCTATATTGATTATGCGATGTCGGTCATCATTGCGAGAGCGCTTCCGGACGTTCGAGACGGATTGAAGCCGGTACAGAGAAGAACGCTGTACGATATGTATGAACTGGGCATCCGTTATGACAGACCCTACCGTAAGTCGGCGCGTATCGTGGGCGATACCATGGGTAAATATCATCCGCACGGCGACAGCTCCATCTATGAGTCGCTGGTTGTGATGTCGCAGGATTTCAAGAAGGGCATGCCGCTTGTCGACGGACACGGCAATTTCGGTTCCATCGAGGGCGACGGCGCAGCGGCAATGCGTTATACCGAGGCAAGGCTGCAGCGGGTGACGCAGGAAGCAATGCTTACGGATCTGGATAAAGATGTTGTGGACTTTATTCCGAATTTTGATGAGACGGAGAAGGAGCCTTCGGTATTGCCCTGCAAACTGCCGAATTTCCTGATCAACGGATCCGACGGTATTGCGGTGGGAATGGTGACCGCAACGCCGCCGCACAACTTAAATGAAGTGGTAAATGCGATCAAGGCCTATATGATGAATCCGCTGATTACCACGGAAGAACTGATGAAATTCCTTCCGGGACCGGATTTCCCGACCGGCGGCATTGTGGTCAATAAAGAAGAACTGAGAGATATTTACGAAACCGGCGTCGGCAAGATCAAGATTCGCGGTAAAATGGTGGTCGAGGAAGGCAAAGGCGGCAAGAAGCGCCTCGTGATCACCGAGATCCCCTATCCCATGATCGGGGCGAACATTGCGAAATTCCTGACGGATATTGCCGCGTTGGTCGATTCCAAGAAGACGACGGATATTGTCGACATCTCCAATCAGTCGAGCAAGGAAGGGATCCGCATCGTTTTGGAACTGAAAAAAGACACCGATATCGAGAACCTGAAAAATATGCTCTTAAAGAAGACGAAACTGGAGGATACTTTCGGCGTCAATATGCTTGCGGTTGCCGACGGACGTCCGGAAACGCTCAGTCTGAAAGAAATCATCAGGCATCATGTGAACTTTCAGCGCGAGATCAATACCAGAAAATACAGAACGCTCCTGAATCGGGAAATGGACAAAAAGGAGATTCAGGAGGGGCTGATCAGGGCGTGCGACGTAATCGACCTGATCATCGAGATTCTGCGTGGCTCGAAAGACATGAAAATGGCAAAGGGCTGCCTGATGGAAGGGAAAACGGAAGGAATCAATTTCAAGTCGCGGATCTCGAAGAAAATGGCGGAACAGTTGCGTTTCACGGAACGACAGGCGACGGCGATTCTGGAAATGCGCCTGTATAAACTGATTGGGCTGGAAATGGAAGCGCTGATCAAAGACCATGACCAGACGCTTAAAAATATCGCCTTATATAAAGATATCCTGCTGAACCCCAAGTCCATGAACAAAGTCATTGTCAAGGAACTGGAAGGTTACCAGAAAGCTTACGGCAGAGAAAGAAGGACTGCGATTATTCATGCGGAAGAGGTTGTATTCGAGGAGAAGAAGATCGAAGAGATGGAAGTCGTGGTTCTGATGGATCGCTTCGGCTATATGAAGGCGATCGACGTTCCGACCTACGAAAGGAACAAGGAGAGTGCGGACGCCGAGAACAAATATGTCCTTCACACGATGAATACCGGTAAAATCTGCGTCTTTACCGATCAGGGGCAGATGCATTCCGCAAAAGTCATGGAGATTCCCTACGGCAAGTTCCGTGATAAGGGGATTCCGATTGACAATATCAGCAATTATAACAGTGCGGAGGAACAAATCATCTATGTCGGCTCCCTATCCGAGGTGGTGATGCAGAAACTGATGTTCGTATCCGGGTTCGCCATGATGAAACAGGTCTACGGAACGGAATTCGATGTGACAAAGCGTACGGTTGCGGCAACGGTGCTGTCGGAGGGAGATAAACTGCTCTGTGTGGCGCCGATGCAGGATGAGAAGAATGTGGTTCTCCGGACGAAGGGCGGGATTTTCCTGAAATTTGCGATAGATGAAGTTCCCGTGAAGAAAAAGGCGGCAGTCGGCGTCAGAGGGATGAAATTATCCCAGGGAGACTGTCTGGAAGCCGTTTATTTTCTGCGCAACGGTGTGGAACAGACGGTGGAAGTACATCAGAAGACGGTGGAACTGAATAAGTTGAAACTGGCGAAACGTGATACCAAGGGAACGAAACTGCGCTTGTGATAAGAGAGGAGAAAAGGATGAGAGTCATTGCCGGATCAGCCAGACGGCTGCTGCTGAAAACGCCACAGGGGACGGAAACCAGACCGACAGCCGATCAATACAAGGAAACGCTGTTCAATGTTTTGCAGCCCTATCTGTATTCCGATACCTATTTCCTGGATCTGTTTAGCGGAAGCGGCGGCATCGGGATCGAGGCGCTCAGCAGGGGCGCACAGTACGCTGTTTTTGTGGATCGGAGCAAGGCGGCGGTTGCCTGTATGGAAGAGAACTTAAAGTCAACGCATCTGCGGGAGAAGGCGCATGTGATTGCATCCGACGTCGGAACCGCGCTGGTACAGTTGAACGGCAAATATCGCTTTGATCTGGTGTTTCTGGATCCGCCGTTCGGACTGGAACTTGAAAAAGAAACGCTCTATCGTCTCGCCCAGTCCGATTTGTTAAACGACGGTGCGGTCATTGTCGCGGAAGTACAGAACGGCACCGACCTATCTTATCTTTCGGAGGATGTTTCGCTCGGCTTTGAAATCTTCAAAGTAAAGGAATATAAAACCAATTCCCATGTTTTCATCAGAAAACGGGAAGCATGAGAAGTAAGGAGAAATGATATGAAAGCAATCTATCCCGGCAGTTTCGATCCGGTCACTTTAGGACATCTGGATATCCTCAAAAGAGCGGCAAGTATTTTTGAGGAAGTTACCGTTGCCGTGCTTGGCAACAGCGGCAAAACTCCGTTGTTTTCTGTGCAGGAACGTGTTAATATATTAAATGAAGTGACGAAGGATCTGAACAATGTCAAGGTGGACAGTTTCGAAGGACTGCTTGTCGATTACGCGACAGAAAGCGGAGCAAACGTGGTGATAAGGGGACTGCGTGCGATTACCGATTTCGAATACGAACTTCAACTGGCGCAGACCAACCGAAAACTTTGTGAGAATATAGATACGGTGTTCCTGATCACAGGTCTGGAATATGCCTATTTGAGTTCTTCCACGGTGCGCGAGGTTGCAAGTTTCGGCGGAGACATTTCCAAGTTCGTACCGCCTTACGTTGCAGAGCAAACATATCAGAAATATCAAAAGGGGAGCAAATATGAGTAGTAAAATCGAACAGATCATTGACGAAATTGAAACCTTTATTGATTCCTGTAAATTTCAGACCTTATCGAGTACAAGAATCATAGTGGATAAGGAGAGTTTAGAGCAGTTGCTGCGTGAACTTCGCAAGAATACGCCGGTAGAGATCGTGCGTTATCAGAAGATCATCAGCAACAAGGAAGCCATTTTAAATGACGCCAGGGAGAAAGCGGATGCGATGCTCGCACAGACGCAACTCCACAGTGATCAGATGATCGAAGAGCATGAAATCATGCAGCAGGCTTATGCGCAGGCGAACGAGATCGTGAGTGCGGCGCAGAACCAGGCGCAGCAGATTTTGGACGCCGCAGCGGAAGATGCAAACGGCGTGCGCCAGTCCGTGATGGATTACACGGACGATACGTTGGCGGATCTGCAGGGTATTCTGACACATGCAATCGATACGGCGCAGGCGAAATACGGAGACCTTTTGCAGCAGCTGAAGGAATGCGAGACCGTAATTAACAAGAACCGTGAGGAGTTGCGTCCGAAGACGGCTGCAACAGCGCCGAGTGATCTGCCGCCGGAACCGGATGTACTGATCTGAATGAAACCCCTGCATCTGCGGGGGTTATCTTAATCAAAATGACAGCGAGGGATATTATGAGACTTCTTGACAACCTGCAACCACAGAGCGTATTTCGTTTTTTTGAGGATATCTGCGCGATTCCGCACGGCTCCGGGAATACGGACGCTATTTCCGCCTATGTGATTGACTTTGCGAAGGTGCGGGAATTGGCTTGTGTATCGGATCAACTGGGGAATGTCATTGTTTTTAAAGGGGGTTCCAAAGGCTTTGAGCACTCCGAACCGGTTATTTTGCAGGGGCATATGGATATGGTCTGCGAACTGAATTTTGATCAGGGCGTCAAGCATGATTTCAAGAAGGACGGATTGAAGCTATCCCTGACGGACGAATTCGTATTTGCCAAGGGAACGACGCTTGGCGGAGACGACGGGATTGCGGTTGCCTATATGCTTGCGCTGCTGGATGGGGACTATGCGCACCCGCCGATCGAATGCGTATTTACCGTGGATGAAGAGACCGGTATGTACGGCGCGCACGGTCTGGAGACCTCTTATCTCAAGGGACGCAGAATGTTGAATCTGGATAACGAGAGGGAAGGCGAGATCATGACCAGTTGCGCCGGCGGACGCAAGGTCCTTTGTAAGGTTCCGGTTCGTTACTGTGAGAAACAGGGCGTGAAGTGCAATCTTGTCATCTGCGGTCTGCAGGGCGGACATTCCGGTGTGGAAATCGATAAATATCGCGGGAATGCGAATCTGCTGATGGGAAGGCTCCTGCATTTTGTCGGTCAAAGGCTTCCCTTTGATCTGGCTGCTTTAAACGGGGGTCTGCAGGACAATGCAATCCCCAGGGAAGCGAAGGCGCAGATCCTGATTCATGAATCCTGTCTTCAGAAGCTGGAAGAAGCGGTATCGATGTTTCAGGATATTCTCATCAACGAATACAGTGCGATCGAGAACAATATTACGGTCTATTGCGAAGCCGGTGAGACGGTACAGAAGCCCGTCCTGACGCCGAAGACCAAAGAACGCGCCATTTTTCTTCTGATGACGATTCCGGACGGCATTTCCAAAATGAGCATGAAAACGGACCATCTTGTCCAGACCTCCAGCAATGCCGGAATTATGAGATTAAACGACGGCTTTTTCGAATTGATTGCGGCAATCAGGAGCTCCGTGACTTCCGAGAAGGAAGCCCTCAGTGACAAGATGCAGTATCTGACGGAAACGATCGGCGGAACCTTTACGGTGGAATCCGATTACCCTGCATGGGAATATGCGGAAGAGTCCGGACTGCGGGAGGTTCTCATTGACGTTTTTCAGAAGTATTACGGCAGGAATCCGCATCTGGTCGGGATTCATGCCGGACTTGAATGCGGCATTTTCTATGAGAAAATGCCGGGAATTGATATTGTATCCTTCGGTCCTACGATTGAAGCGATCCATACGCCGAAGGAGAGAATGAATATCGCTTCCGTGAAGCGCACCTGGGAATTTCTGCTCGCTTTGCTGGCAGCCCTGAAATAACGACGTCTTTTGTACCGGAGGGAGAATCCGTTCCAATGAAGAAAAAGGGAAATTACGGTTATATTCATTTTCAGAAGCAGTTTACGGCGGCACGTACACTGCTTCTGTTTGCAATGGCGCTTGGGATCTATTTCATCGCATATCGCATCTTACAGACCAATCGGAGTCTATGGACGATTCTTGCGATCTTAGGGCTCCTTCCGGCATCCAAGAGCGCTGTAAACATGATTATGTTTTTCCGCTTCCGTTCTCTGCGCGAAGCGCAGTTTGCGACGTTTCAAACCGCAGCCGGCGTTTTGCCGCTGTTATATGAGAATATTCTGACCACAAGCGAGAAGACTTATTATCTTCCGGTGATTGCTTATTGCAACCATACTTTGATTTCTTACTGCACGGGAGAAAAAGTGGATTTCAAAAAGATCGAAGCGCATTTAAAGGACTCGCTCAAGATCGGGAAATTGGACGTTACGGTAAAGGTATTTCCCGAGGAGTCGCAATTCATGGAACGTCTGCATTCCATGCAGTCCATGACTCCGGAAGAGAACAACGAAGAAATCAGAACGCTGGTCTATGATACTGTAAAGGTGATTTCTCTATGAAACAATTTGAGATCGGGGAAAACGACGCGGGAGGGCGTCTCGATAAGTACATCCACCGGATCTTAAAGGAAGCCTCTGCCGGCTTCCTCTATAAGATGCTTCGCAAGAAGAATATTACGCTCAACGGCAGAAAAGCGGAAGGCAGCGAACTGTTGGCGAAAGGAGACGTCGTCCGGCTCTTCCTTTCGGACGAAACCTTTCATCAATTTGCGGGAAGCGCGGTTTCTCTTCCGGACGCCGCGGAAGCGTTTGATTTAAAGCCGCATATTGTCTATGAGGACGAGCATCTGCTACTGCTCAACAAACCCGTCGGCATGCTGTCGCAGAAAGCGGAAGCGGGGGATGTGTCCATCAATGAAGTCGGGCTGGCGTATTTGAAGAAAACCGGCGCATATCATCCGGAACGTTTCGGTGAATTCAAACCGTCCATCTGCAATCGACTGGACAGAAATACTTCGGGGCTGCTGCTCATCGGTAAAACGCGGAGCGGCTTCGTCCTGCTTTCGGACGCCTTGCGGGAGAGAACAATACAGAAATATTATTACTGCATTGTCAAGGGCGTGATTCGCAACGTGCAGCAGTTACGGGGCTATCTGATCAAGGATGAGAGGACGAATCAGGTCGGTATCTGCAAGGAACTGCCTGCCGGTCTGCCGGAGAAGGAGAAGCAGCGTTATCAGCCGATTCAAACGGCATACCGTCCGCTTTCTGATCGCGGCACGTTTTCTCTGCTTTCCGTGCAGCTGATTACGGGGAAAACGCATCAGATCAGAGCGCATCTGGCTTCTATCGGGCATCCGCTCCTTGGAGACTTCAAATATGGTGACGCCGCATGGAACCGGCAGATGCGGGTCGAGTCGCAACTGCTGCATGCCTACCGCATGGAACTGCCGGAATTGGAACCGCCCTTATCGAAACTTTCCGGCAAGGTGTTCGAATTGCCGCTGCCGGAAGAATTTAAAAGGATCATGGAGAACTAAAATGGCTACCTGGAACAGCAGAGGGTTAAGGGGATCTACGCTGGAGGATCTGATCAACAGAACAAACGAGAAATATCTGGAACGGCATCTGGCGCTGATTCAGAAGATCCCCACGCCGATTACCCCCATCAACATAGATAAAACCAGTCACCATATTACGCTTGCTTATTTCGATCAGAAGAGTACGGTGGATTACATCGGTGCGGTACAGGGCATTCCCGTTTGTTTTGACGCCAAGGAGTGCGCAAAAGAGACCTTTGCGCTTGCCAATATTCATGAACATCAGGTGGAATTCATGCAGGAATTTGAGCGACAGGGCGGAATCGCCTTTTTTCTGATCCATTATTCCGGCAAGGATCTCTTCTATTATCTACGTTTTGAGAAACTGCTTGTTTTCTGGAACCGTATGCGTGAGGGGGGCAGAAAGAGCTTTTGTTTCGATGAAATTGAAACCGAGTTCCTTCTGTCGCAGAGACAGGGGATCTTTGTGCCGTTTCTGGATGGGGTTCAGTTGGATCTGAACCTGCGCGATACTGTTGACAAAACGAACGACATTTAATATAATCAATTTCGGCTGCTAATATGGTAGCACGTTACAAGATTAAAGCAAAAGAGGCGAACGATGAAAACCAGACTGCTCCATACGCCGGAAGGCGTCAGAGATATCTACGGATCCGAATATGAACAGAAGATGGCAATGAAGCAAACGCTGCATCGGGAGTTTCATCTGTACGGCTATGAAGATATCGAGACGCCGACCTTTGAATATTTTGATATTTTTTCCAACAACATCGGTACGGTTCCAAGCGCCGAATTATATAAGTTCTTCGATAAAGAGGGGAACACGCTGGTTCTGCGTCCCGACTTTACGCCGTCTGTTGCAAGGTGTGTTGCGAAATATTTCATGGATGAGACGCTGCCGATCCGTTTCTGTTATCTGGGCAATACCTTCATGAATATTTCCGATCTGCAGGGGAAACTCAAAGAAGTGACGCAGATCGGTGTGGAGATGATCAATGACGATTCCGTTTATGCGGATGCGGAGATGATCGCGCTGATGGCGCACGGCATGCGCTCGGTTTCTCTGACGGAGTTCCAGATTACGCTCGGCAACGTGGAATTCTTCAAAGGTCTGTGCGAGGAGTTCGGGATCGACAATGAAACGGAAATGGATCTTCGGGAATTCATCTCCAATAAGAACTATTTCGGAGCGGAACAGATCCTGGATTCGATGCAGATCGATGAGACGGTGAAGTCCAAATTGCTGAAGGTGACGGAACTGTTCGGTGCGGCGGAGACGATTCGATCGGCACGTTCCATTGTAACCAATGCGCGTTCGATCGGTGCGCTTGACCGCCTGGAGCAGATTTATGAGATTCTTGGGAAACAGGATTTGGCGCAATATTTAACCTTTGATCTGGGAATGCTTTCGAAATACAATTATTATACCGGCGTGATTTTCAAAGCTTATACTTACGGCAGCGGTGACGCCGTGATGAAGGGCGGCAGATATGACAGACTGCTCTCCGAATTCGGGAAGGATGCGCCCGCGATCGGCTTCGTTGCGATGCTGGAAGATCTTGTATTTGCGGTAAGAAGGCTCGGTTACGGACAGCGTTTTGCAGAGCCGGCGCTTCTGATCGTATATGAGCGGGAGAGTTACGATGCGGCGGCGAAGACGGCGGAAAAACTGCGTGCAGAGGATCGGAAGGTCATTCTGATCCGGAAAGAGGCTGACAAGACGAAAGAAGACTATCTTACGTATGCGAAAGCAAGAGGCTATTCGCTGATAGAGAAATACGGATGGGAAACAAAATGAGATATTTGACATTTGCTCTCGGCAAGGGACGTCTTGCCAATCAGACCCTGGAATTACTGGAAGAGATCGGAATCACCTGCGAGGAAATGAAGGACAGGGAATCGCGGAAACTCATTTTTGTAAATGAAGCGCTGAAACTTCGTTTCTTTCTTGCCAAGGGACCGGATGTGCCGACCTATGTGGAATACGGCGCAGCGGATATCGGCGTCGTCGGCAAGGACACCATCATGGAAGAGAATCGGAAGAATTATGAGGTTCTGGATCTGGGCTTCGGCAAATGCAGAATGTGTGTCTGCGGTCCGAAATCCGCGGAAGAACTGCTGCAGCATCATGAGATGATCCGTGTGGCGACGAAGTATCCGCACATTGCCAAGGACTATTTCTACAACAAGAAGCAACAGACCGTAGATATCATCAAACTGAACGGCTCCATCGAACTTGCGCCCATCGTCGGTCTTTCGGATGTAATCGTCGACATCGTGGAAACCGGTTCGACCTTACGCGAGAACGGACTCACGGTACTGGAAGAGGTCTGTCCTCTTTCCGCCAGAATGATCGTGAATCAGGTCAGCATGCGAATGGAATCGGAACGGATCAACAAGTTAATTCGGGAGTTGAAGGAGAGACTATGAGAATCATACACTTAAATGAAGAGAGCAAAAAAGACATCCTCACGAAATTACTGAAACGGAATCCCGGTCAATATACGGAATACGAGCAGACCGTCAATGAAATTCTTGCCAATGTGCGTGAAAACGGAGACCGGGCTCTGTTTGCCTATACGGAGCAATTCGATCACTGTAAATTGAACGCGGCAACCGTTCGCGTTACGAAAGAAGAAATTGAGGAAGCCTTCGCGGTTTACGATCAGGATCTGATCCGCATCATGCAGGATGCTGCGCAAAATATCAGGTCCTACCACGAGAAACAACTGCAGAACAGTTGGATCGAAACGAGGGATGACGGCACGATTTTAGGACAGCGGGTGACTCCGATCGATACCGTAGGGGTCTATGTTCCGGGCGGAAAGGCGGCATATCCTTCTTCCACCCTGATGTGTATTCTGCCCGCAAAGGTTGCCGGAGTCCGCAGGATCGTGATGACGACGCCCTGCAATGCGGAGGGGAAGGTGCAGCCGTGTACGCTGGTATCCGCCAAAATTGCGGGGGTGGATGAAATCTATAAGGTTGGCGGCGCACAGGCGATCGGCGCAATGGCATTCGGCACACAAACCGTTCCGAAAGTGGATAAAATCGTGGGTCCCGGGAATATTTTCGTGGCGCTTGCCAAAAAGGCGGTCTTCGGTTTCGTCAGCATCGATTCCGTCGCCGGACCGAGTGAAATTTTAGTCCTTGCAGATGAGAGCGCCAACGCAAAATATGTTGCGGCGGATCTGTTGTCTCAAGCGGAACACGACCAGTTGGCGTCTGCGATTCTGATTACGACGTCAGAGGAACTGGCGGAAGCGGTGAATCGTGAAATCGACGGTTTCCTGTCGGTGCTCACGCGAAAAGAAATCATCACGGCATCTTTAGATCAATACGGTTTTATTCTACTGGCGGATTCCATGGAAGAAGGCGTCGAGGCGGCAAATGCCATCGCATCCGAACATGTGGAGATCCTGACAAAGCAGCCGTTTGAGACGATGACAAAGGTGAAAAATGCCGGTGCGATTTTCCTCGGCGACTATTCCTCCGAACCGCTCGGAGATTATTATGCCGGTCCGAATCATGTGCTTCCGACGAACGGAACCGCGAAGTTTTTCTCGCCGCTTGGTGTGGACGCTTATCTTAAGCGCACCAGCATCATTTCGTACTCTAAAGAAGCCTTGCTTCCGGTTGCGGAAGATATTGCCAGATTTGCAGATGCGGAGGGACTGGATGCGCATGCCAATTCCATCCGTGTCAGAAAGGAATAGGGGACGTATGGAGAGAACTGCAACATTGGAAAGAAAGACAAAGGAAACGCAGATCAAATGCAGTCTGTTGCTCGACGGCACAGGAAAAGCCCAAATTGAGACCGGTATCGGCTTCTTTGATCACATGTTGGACGCCTTTACCAGACACGGTCTGTTTGATCTTTCGTTATCGGTGAGCGGAGATTTGAAGATTGACGCGCATCACACGGTGGAAGATACGGGGATTGTCCTCGGGAATGCGATCGAAAAAGCGCTCGGCGATAAAAAGGGCATTGTCAGATACGGTTCGATGATTCTGCCGATGGATGATGCGCTCGTGCTGTGTGCGATCGATTTGTCAGGAAGACCGTATTTTTCTTATGAAGCAACTTTTGAAAAGGAGATGATCGGTTATCTTGACACCGAACTGATCCGTGAATTCTTCTATGCGATCAGTTACAGCGCCGGTATGAATTTGCACATCAGGGTTCTGAACGGGAACAATTCGCACCATATCGCGGAAGCCATGTTCAAAGCGTTTGCAAAAGCGCTGGACCAGGCGTCTGCCGCTGATCCGAGGATTCAGAATGTGTTGAGCACGAAAGGAACGCTTGCATGAAGAAATTACTGATTCCCTGTATTTATTTGAGAAATGAAAAGGCGGTTGGCGGATTCAAGTCGGAGGAAATCCTTGCCGAGGACGTGGTGACCTATGTGACGCGGCTTTGCAACGCCGGTGCGGATCAACTGCTGATTTTTGATCTGTCCGACTCCGATGCAGAGCATGAGAAACATATTCTGCTGATTCGCAAGATCAATCGCAGTATTGATATTCCGTCCATGGCGTCCGGCAATGTGAACCGTCTGGAGGATGTGAAGAAACTGCTTTATGCGGGCTGTCAGGCGGTTGCGCTCAATATGGCGAAGCAGACGAACATCGATCTGATCGAAGAAGCCTCGAAGCGCTTTGGAAAGAGCAAACTGTTTGCCTGTGTGGATGTGTCCGATCAGATTCTCAATCATACGGAGTTGCTGCGGGAATATGTTTCGGGCGTTGTGCTGTTGAATGAAATTTGCGACGAAGCCTATACCGGACTTCCGATGATTCCGATGATCAATGCGGAAGAGATGCAAAACGCGCTTCAGTTGCTGTTGGAGGACGGCGTCTGCGGCATTACCGGTTCCATTGTGACAACACAGCATCTCATGCAGAAGAAGATTGCATGGAAAGAGGCGGGCGTGAATGTGAACTGCTTTGAAAGCATGCTTTCTTTCACTGATTTTAAGACAAATGCGGACGGTTTGATTCCGGTTATCGTGCAGGACTATAAGACGGACGAGGTGCTGATGCTCGCCTATATG
>CAZNCH010000007.1:0-43664 GCA_964571555.1 uncultured Lachnospiraceae bacterium
CGGAAATCGCGGTAGAACTGCAGGCAGAGGTTTCCAAATTCAAACTGTAAATCTCTTCCGGCGGAAAGCCGGGCAAGATACGGTTCAAGCGGCAATGATCAACATCATTGCCGCTTTTCTGATAGACAAAAGGGGGAGAGGATCTTTATATTTATGAGAGATAGGCGGCATCTAAGCGGATTCCAGAGCAACGCTTCTGCCCTCTAACCACGAAATGGTATCGGCGATGGTTGTCTGCATGTCGCGCGGGTGATAGCCCAATTCGAAAGTCGCCTTATCGTGTGTGAAGTGTCCGTTGCCGGAAAGCACATACAGCGCATATTTCGTAAACAGCGGGCGGGTATGCGTCGCCTTCGCAATTCCCTCAAAGAGCGGAACGAAAGCGCGAGCCAGACCCATCGGCAGGCAGGCTTTCTTTCTGCCGCCGATGATTTTGCGGGCGCATTCCAGCAGTTCACGGATTGTAAAATAGCGATTGGAGAGAATATAGCAGCTGCCGGATTTCCCATAGTCGGCTGCTCTTAAACAGCCTTTTGCCACGTCGCGGACGTCGACAAAATCATAGCCGCCGGTGACGCCGGCAGGAAGTTTGCCGGAAAGATACATCCGAAGCAACTGTACAATATGATTGCTTCCATTATCATAAGGACCGATCATACCGGAAGGATGAACAATGACGGCGTCCAGACCGTTTTTGACGGCATCCAGCACGGCTTGTGTCGCTTCCGCCTTGGTGGACGCATAAGCACCGGTCACGGTGTCTTTGGAGAAGCGCGCGATCTCCGAAAGGGTCGCTTTCTGCGCAGTTTCGGGGATTGCATGAACAGAACTGACATAAACCAGTCGTTTTACATGATGGCGCAGGCACTGCTCAATCATGTTTTGCGTGCCCTTGACATTGACGTTATAGAGAAGCGGGGTGATCTCGTCGCCAATACTGACAATCCCCGCCGCATGAATGACCGTCACTTCATTGCATTCAATGTTGGCAAACAGGGGCTCCAGAGACTCCGGCTTGGTGACGTCGCCTTTGTAATAGGTGATCTGCTTATCGTCTGCCCCGCTTTCGGAAGGCAGGATCAGTCCTCGAATATGGCAGTCGACCTCTTTCAAATATTGAATGATGGTGCCGGCAAGATGCCCTGACGCGCCCGTAACAATGTATAACCGCTTACTCATTTTGTCTCCTGTCCTCTCATCAGTGGTCGGTTTCGGGATTTGCTTCAGTATAGAGCGGAATTGTTTAGACGCTTGCGGTTTTTTGTTAATGAAATATGAAATATGTCGAAGAAAGAAATGATTAAAGGCTGAGTGTTACAGTAAATTCGCTCCCTGTTCCGAGCGTGCTGTTCACGCTGATTTCGCCGCCGACCGTTTCCATCACCCTTTTCACCAGCGCAAGTCCGAGACCGTTCCCCGCAGAAGCGTGCGAGGGGTCGCCCTGGTAGAATTTCTCGAAGATTCGTGCCCGAACGTCTTCGCTGATTCCACAGCCCGTATCCCGCACCGTGACATAGACGGCGTTGTTCCATGTTCGGGAGATCAAAGAGATATGCCCGCCCCGTTCCGTAAATTTAGTAGCGTTGGATAAGAGGTTGTTCCAAACCAATTCCAGAAGAGAAGCGTCATAATGAATGGCAACGTCTTCGACGTCAATTTCGAATGAAATCTCTTTTTCCTGCCATGGATCCATAAAGGAAATGGCGCATCGCCGCAACTGTTCTCCCAGTTGATAGGTTTCCGGAACCGGAAAAATCTGCTGGTTCTCCAATTTGTTCAATTTCAGAATGTTTGTAATCATGGAGTTGAGATTCCGGGACGCGGTCAAAACGGTGTCCATGTACTGTTCCTGCTGCTCCGGTGCAACCAGACCGTCTTTCAGCGCCTTGGTATAACTTTGGATGATCGAAAGGGGCGCTTTAATCTCATGAGAGACGTGTGCAATGAAATCGCTTTTGAGCATTTCGTTGCTTGCCAATTCGCGCACCATCTTGTTGAAATCGTCAATCAAAACATCGATTTCGTTCTTCTTGCCGTCTTTTCGCAGGGCGTTGATCTGCGTGCTGAAATCGCCCTCTGCAACCTTGCGCGCAGCGCTGGCAATTTGGCGCAGCGGCTTGCTGATAAGATATTGCCAAAGCAGTCCCCATAAAACCGCCAGAAAAATGCAGGTGCAAACCAGATAATAGACCAAGAGCCCCACCAGCGTCGGAAGCGGATCAAAATAAAGCGACAGGACAACGGCTTGCCCGATAACCAAAAGATACATGATCGCAAAAATCACAAGCGTTGCCCGCCAGGAGATCAACGGGGCGGTAACGCGGGCGTCTTCCTGTTTTCGGCTTGTTTTCCAATGCGTTCTCATTTCAACACCGCCTTATACCCCAGCCCGTGTACGGTAACAATTTCAAAACTCTTACAATGCGCGAAATCTTTTCGCAGTTTGGTAATATAAACATCGACCGTACGCAAGCCGGTGTCATTTGTCATGCCCCAATATTCATCTATCAACTCGCTTCTGGTAAAAACCCTTTTGGGATGTGAGAGAAGTTTATACAGTATATTGAATTCGCGCGGTAAAACGGGAACTTCCTCGCCATCGACGTAGGCTGCCATCTCATCACGGACCAGAAGCAGTTCGTTGATTTCCAGCCGGTTCTCGTTTCTGATCTGCGCACGGCGCAGCAGCGCCCCCACACGCAACACGAGCTCATCCATGTCCAGCGGCTTCACCATGTAATCGTCGACGCCGGCATAAAAGCCTTTTTGCTTGGAGGAGAGGTCGTCCAGTGCGGTGATAAACAGAATGGGAATGGTCGGGTTCTTCCGCCGAATTTCTCTTGCGAAATCAAACCCGCTTTCTTTGGGCATCATAATATCGGAAATGATCAGGTCATAACTTTCCGCATAGAGCAGGTCATAGGCTTCGATCGGATTGAAACAGCCTTTCGCCTGATAGTTGTTTTGAGCAAGATAGGAACAGATAATCTGATTTAACTTTTCGTCGTCTTCCACAACAAGAATGTTAATCATAGGCGTCCTCCCTGTTTATAGAATAATCAAAATCATCGGAGATGTCCAGATACAGTCGGAAAAGTGTAAGATGAAATCTCGTAATTGTCGAAAAATGTCGAAAACCCGATGCGGAACGAAGAAAAGCGCATGATAAGATGAAAATTGCAGGGTACATCATTCTTATGGAGGGGGAGAGATGCGAGAGGAAATCTATCTGTTGTTGAAGAATGCAAGAGCGGGAAGGCTGCCGCAGTTTCACGGGCAGGAAAAAGACTTGTACCAGAATTGGCTGGACGAACTGCTGTACGATGCTCCGCGTCTGAATCAGGACGAGGTTGATCTGATCTGCGATTTCATCCGCACTTCGATTTCACATCTGACGGAAATCTGTGAAGGCACTCGCCTGAAACGTTCGCAGTATGCAGGCTGTATGGAGAATCTGAACTTTCTGGTAGAATATCTGATGCATCATTATGCACATAAGGTCGGCAAAACGCGACTGCAAGGGCTTCTTATACAGCTTAAGAATCCGCGTCATACCACGGGAGAGGGACTGCAGCGGATCCGCAGATATTACAGAGAGACCCGGATTGAGGAAAATATCCGATTCTATCTGGAATATTATTATACGGAATAGTATAATCTTGATTATGAATTATATCGTATTGGATTTAGAGTGGAATCAGGCATCCGACAAATTCGGAAACAAATACGGACTTCCCTTCGAGATCGTAGAGATCGGCGCGGTGAAACTGAATCGCAGGTTTGAGATCGTAGACAGTTTCGAACAGCTTATCAAACCGCAGATTTATCACACGATTCATTTCATGACCAGCAAAATCGTCGGTGTGGACAAGGAGGAACTGGAAGGCGGCAGACCGTTCCCGGAGGTGATGGCGGAGTTCTTAAAGTGGTGCGGAAGTCGCTATGTCTTCTGCATCTGGGGAACGCTGGATCTGACGGAATTGCAGAAGAATATGTGCTATTACGGGATGGATGAGTTATCGTCCGGTCCGATGAAGTATTATGATATTCAGAAATTCTTCTCACTCACCTACGAAGACGGGAAATTAAGGCGCGCGCTCGAATTTGCGGTCGATTATCTGAACATTGAAAAGGACGTACCGTTTCACAGAGCATACGCGGACGCCTACTATACCGCCAAGGTTTTCGTCGAGATCAACAAGGTACAGCCGGAAGTCGAGAAATATGTCTCATACGATGTTTTCATGATCCCGAAGAACAAGCGGGAAGAAGTCAAAGTCAGTTTTAAGACTTATTCGAAATACATTTCACGGGAATTCGACGATAAACAAGCCGCGCTCGAGGACAAGATGGTGGCGTCCACAAAATGCTATCTCTGCGGGCGAAATGCGAAGAAACGGATCAGGTGGTTCTCGGTCAACGGGAAGCATTATTACAGTCTGTCCTACTGCAAGAAACACGGCTTCCTGAAAGGAAAGGTTCGAATCAAGAAAGCCGAAGACGGAAACGTATATGTGGTTAAGACGATGAAAATCATCACCCAGGAAGCGGCGGAAGAGATCTACACGAAACAGGAGAAGTTAAGAGCGCAACGCGCCGAAAAGCGAAAGGCAAAACGGGAACTGCTGCGATTAAAATAACTTCTTGTTCCACCGCTTGTAGCGCCGCTCGCGAAAGCGTCGGTTCCGGCGGTGATCGGTAACCAGTTTTCGGATCAGGAAGACGATCAGAACCAGGATAATCGCGCCGAAGAAAACGATGACCACACGCAGGATCAGTTTGTTGGTATCCACGAAAATAATCTTGTGGTCGGGAACGACTTTTCTCGGGAGCACTTTCTCGGAAGCGGCAATGATGTTTGCAAATTCCAAGGTCTGCGCGCCGTTGTCTGCGTAATCGATGGTTGCCCGTCCGATGTAATGCCCATCGATGGCATAGGTTAGTTCCGCTACATAATCGGAAGACTCCTGCGCATAGTTGATCGCTACCTGCAGTGCAGAGAAATCATAGTTTTTGGGCAAAATCACATTTCCGTTCGGATTGATGGACAGAATCGGTTTCGAAGAGCCGATAATATCGAGATTGGTATGGAAGAACGTTGCACTGTCGAGGGTATACTGCTTCTCGTTTTTGGCAACGTTCATTTTCTGAAACTGGCTGAACCCGTAATCGAACAACTTCTGTGTGTCGAGAAACTGATCCGGGTATTCCTCTTTCAGAATCACGCAGATTAGACGCATTTCTCCACGCTGCGCCAGTGTCACGAGCGTCTGTCTCGCGTCGTTGGTATAGCCCGTCTTCCCGCAGATTACGCCGTCATAAGCGTATTTGAACCCCGGAAGCATCAAATGGTGGTTGTCGAGGATGCGCTCTTCCGTTTGCAGATTTGTCGGGGGCAGCGTATACCGTGTCGAGCCGGAAAACGTCTCCAAGGATTCGTTTTTGAAGCATTCTCTTGCGATCAATGCAAGATCATAGGCGCAGGTATAGTGATCCTCGCGCGGAAGACCGTTCGCATTGGCAAAATGGGTGTCCTTGCAGCCGATCTGTGCCGCCCGTTCGTTCATCATATCCACGAAGGACTGATAATCGCCGCCGACATGCTCCGCAATTGCGTAAGCAACCTCGTTGGCGGAGCCCAAAAGCAAACCGTACAGGCATTGTTCCATGGTCAGTTTCTCTCCGACGTCAATCCCGATCCGGCTCGAAGAACTCTCGATATTGAAAATAGAATCCTTCGAAAAGGTGACGGTTTCATCCATGGTGGTATGTTCCAATGCGATCAGCGCGGTCATCAGTTTCGTTGTGCTGGCGGGATAGAGATGTTCGTAAACGTTCTTCTCATAGAGGATCGCGCCGGTGTCCGCATCCATCAGAACGGCAGACTGTGCGCCCAGCATCGGGCCTTCCGGCCACCCGTTCAGTTCGTTGGTCTCGACTCGCATTTTCTTGCGCTCCTGCGCAGCGGCGGCCTGCTCTTCCGTAGGCTCTCTGCTGACCGCGAAAACAGGTTGTGCTAAAGCGGCGCTCAACACCGCCAGGAGAAGGAACAGGGACAATAATCTGGTCAGAATGCATTTGCAGATCGGATTCCCCTGTGCGGAGAAACGCTGTTCATATTCCGTCATAATGTTTTCCTGATTCATGCGGGCGTCATGATGCAGATCAAGGGTGGATTCCGATATGCGCCAGCCGGCTTCCGGCGCTTCTGAAAGTGCAAACGAAAAGAGATCCCGATTGTCGGTTTTGAATTCCACGCATCCGTCGTCCTTGAGAATCTGCGCGTAACGCATCAGAAATTGCCTGGACGGAAGCCGCCGCTTCGCATGGCGGTCTTTCGGCCAGGGATCGGAGAAATTCAAATAGATCCTGGAGATTTCGGAAGTGTCGAAGACGCCCGTGATTGCTTCCGCATCCATGCGAATGAAGCGCAGATTGGGAAGCGGCGTTTCCCGCTCTTCCATTTTTTGTAACGCACGAAGCAGAACAGAGGAATATTTCTCGATACCGATATAATTGATCTGCGGATTCTTCTCGGCAAGGGCAGTTAGAAACTGCCCTTTTCCCATGCCGATCTCTATATGAAGTTCATGATCGTTTCTAAAGATTTCAGCTGCAAATCGTCCTTTCCACTGTTCGGGCGTGTGGATCACGAGCGGATGCTCCGCGATGATCTCCCGCGAACCGGTGATATTTCTCAATCTCATAACGAAGTCCTTTCGGAAGATGACTTTTCTCTCATTCGTTCCTTTCGATGAAACAGCCGATTCATCCATAACGGAAACGGCTTCCCGAGAACAAAGGGAAAGAATTTATGAATGATTACAATGGCGATCGCTTCCAGAAGGAAGGTTACCGCCATGATGTTGAACAGAAAAACATAGGTCTTCGCGCGCGTCACGATCGTATCGACGAACCACGCGACCTTGATTCCGGCATAGAGAAAATAGGTATTCACGTGCGTCGCCATGACAATGAGGGAATCCTTTCCGAAAAAGGCGACGGGCGCAAGATGCGGAATATTCTTGCAGATCAAAACGACGCCGCTGGTCCCGATCAGAGCGTTCAAGAAGAACAACGGGAAGTTTGCGAAAACAAGATAGTGAAAATCAATGCCTCCGTTGATTTGAGAGAGCACCAGATTCAAGAGGAAGAAGAGAATGCCGAGCAGAAGCTGCAAAACGGAGCGCTCGCTTGTCGGACGCAGGAGCGGAAACGTATAGTAAGCGGTGCAGACAAAAGCACAGGCAATCGCTGCGCGCAAAAAGATGCGCAGAAAGTTGATCAGCGTCAGCAAGAGCAGATTGCCGGCAAGGGAAGCGGCAAGCGGCTTCAGCGACGTTTCCGCGAAGACGGAAGAAACGGCAAGAACCAGAATCAACAGGATAGAGTAAAGCTGCGGCAGGCGTTTGGTAAGAAAGAAAAAGAGGATCTCCGCAAGAAAGAGCGCCGGAAGGAACCAGAGAACGGACATGCCGTAGAAGGTCAGCGTATCGATTCCGTCCTGAAGAAAGGTCTCTATGGTGATTTTGCCGAAGGCGACATTCAAAATGTTGATGAAAAAATAGAGCAAACTGAACCAGAGATAAGGGACAAGAATGCCGCGCGCCTTGCGTATCAGCAGAGCGCTCATGGACAATTCGGGTTCGTTTTTGTAGCGGATCAGCATGCCGGAGACAAGAAAAAAGAGCGGCATGTGAAACGAAGACAGCCAGATTCGCAGAGGCTGAGAAATATATTCTATGTGGCCGAAGACGACAAGAATAATGCCGAAGCCCTTTACCACGTCAAGATATTGCAGTCGTTTTGTCTGATTCATTTGATACTCCCCACGCGTTCATTCAGTAAATCTTCTACCATTGTAAGAAAAATATGAACAAAACACAAGAAAAATACCCTTTAATTTCCTATTAAAATGTTGTATGATTCATGTTGATATTTTCACATTCGGACAAGAGGGCGAATCATGTTCATTTTACTGTTTCTTGCGTGGATCATTTTCAATGGCAGAATAACGCTTGAGATTGTTCTTTTCGGGCTTGGCGTTGCAGGCGTCATATATGCGTTTTCCTGTAAATTCATGAACTATTCTCTGAAAAAGGACATCCGATGTATGAAAAAAGCGGGGATCTTCCTCGAATTTGTCGCGGTTCTTTTCTTGGAAATCATCAAAGCGAATCTCGTGACGGCAAAGTGGATTCTGACCACCAGATATGAAATCGAGCCGGTACTGGTTACATTTCAGATGGACTTTAAGACCAATATCTGTCAGGTGCTTTACGCCAATTCCATCACACTGACGCCCGGAACCATTACGGTGAAGCAGGAGGGTAATACCTATACGGTACATGCGCTTGAGAAAACTTACACGGAAGATATCAACGGCGGGCGCATTGCCGGGATCCTGTACAGACTGGAGGAGTGCGCATGAGTCAATTGTTAATGACAACCATAGGAATTCTGGCGGTATTGCTGCTGCTGTGTCTGATTCGGGCGATTATCGGACCGTCCATTGCGGATCGTATCGTTTCGGTCAATATGATGGGCACCATTGTCATGGTAATCATTGCGATGCTGGCGATCCTTCTGAACGAAGGCTATTTGGTGGATATCTGTCTCATCTATGCGATGATCAGTTTCCTTGCCGTCGTGGCGCTGACCAAAATTTTCCTGGGGATCTACAGAAAGAGAAAAGCGGAGGAGGTCGGACGAAATGATTAGGACGATATTGGCGGCGACGTTGATCGTAATCGGACTGTTGTTTTTTCTGATCGAAATCTTCGGCGTTTATAAATTCAATTTTATTCTGAACCGGATGCATGCGGCGGCAATGGGAGATACCATGGGAATGCTGTTTTCGATGCTCGGTCTGATCGTTTATTCCGGCGTCAATTTCACGAGCCTGAAACTGTTGCTGGTCGTTTTGTTTTTGTGTTTTTCCTCTCCCGTATCTTCGCACCTGATCACCGGTCTGGAGGTGGAGACCAATGAGAAGGCGGGCACGCACTATGAGGAGTTCTCGCTGATTCCCGATGCGCAGAAAGAGGAGCTTCCGGAAGAAGCGACACCAAAGGATCCCGCGTCGCTGCTTGCGGAAATGACGATAGAGGAGGATGTGTAGAATGGACATCATCAACTATATTCTGCTGGGAATCCTGTTGGTATGTGCAATTTCCGTCAGTTTTTCGAAGAAGTTGCTGAATGCGATCATCATCTACATGGCGTTCAGTCTGATCATGTCGATTATCTGGATCATTTTGGAATCTCCCGACCTTGGCATCACAGAGGCGGCAGTCGGCGCAGGCGTGACGTCTCTGCTGTTTTTCGTGACCTTAAAGAAGATTCATGCGGTGAAAGGGGACGAAGAAAATGAGTAAATTAAGACCCTCTCATCAGGACAGGCACGAGTTCAAGTTCTCGGAATGGATGGACGGAAGCCCCGATCCTTATTTGAACCGGATCGAAATGAAGCCGCAGGAATTGAAGCATGAGACGCAGGAGGAATTCGAAATCCGAATGCGGGATTATGTGCAGCTGAACGAAGAACTCTATGATACGGAGAAAAACAGGGGCGTCAAGATGTTCAATGAGGTATATCGCATTGCGAGCCTGATTTTCACAGGCTTATTGATCGCGGTGATGCTGTACACGGTTTCTTATCTTCCGCCGAACGGGAACCCCGACAATCCGGCGAACAACGAGGTGCCGCAGCGTTATATTGAGAGCGGATTGCAGGAGACGGGAGCCGTCAACATCGTCACCGGCATGATCTTGGATTACAGGGCATTTGATACTTTCGGGGAGTCGAACGTTTTGTTCATTGCAACCGTCACCGTGCTGATTCTTCTTAGGAAGAACAGGAAAATGCACAATGACCGCGATATGAAAGAAGAGCCGGACGAAGAGAAGTACGAGCCGAAGAGCGATTCGATCCTGCAAACGGTCGCCGCAGTTTTGGTGCCCGTGATTTTTACCTTCGGTATTTACGTGATCTTAAACGGGCATTTGTCTCCGGGCGGCGGGTTTTCGGGCGGCGCCATCATGGGATCGGGGCTGATCCTTTACTGCCTGGCATTCGGCTTTGAGAGAATCGAGAGATTCTTCACGGAGAAAACCTACAAATGGGTCAGTTTTACCGCGCTGAGCGTGTACTGTTTCAGTAAGGCCTACTCGTTCTATATCGGCGCAAACGGTCTGCACAGCGGAATTCCGCTCGGCACGCCCGGCGCGATCCTCAGCAGCGGATTGATTTTTGTTTTAAATATCTGCGTCGGCATGGTCGTCACCTGCACGATATACACCTTTTACGCGATGTTTCGAAAAGGAGAGTTCTGATGGGGAGTAATTTGCTTACCAATTACGGCGAAGCGGTCGCCATGATTCTGTTTGCCATCGGGTTCTCGAACCTGCTGCTGCAGAAGAATCTGATTAAGAAAATCATCGGTTTGAATATCATGGACTCTGCGATCTATCTGTTTCTGGCGGAAAAGGGTTATATTTCGGGGCGAATCGCGCCGATCGTTGTGGACGGGATTCAATCTACGGAGAAATACATCAATCCGATTCCGGCGGGACTGGTCTTGACCGGTATTGTGGTTGCCGTTTCCGTGACGGCGCTGATGCTGTCCCTGACCATTCGTCTGTATCGCAGGTACCAGACGCTGGATCTGGATGAAATTGCAATGAAACTGAAGAAGGAGGGGCAGTAATGGAACTCTATCAGAACATCCCCTTTTTCTCTATTTTTCTGGCGATGTTTTCGGGAACGCTTTCCTCGGTACTTCCAAGACGCGCAGCAAGGATCCTGAATACGGCGGTAATTACGACGGTTATGGCGGCGTCCGCGGTTCTTGCGGTGCTTCTTTACGGAAAGGGAATCAGTTATACCTTTCGGATGGGGCATTTTCCGGCGCCCTGGGGGAACGAGATCAGGGCGGGCGTTCTGGAAGCGGGAATGGCGTTTTTCTTCTGCGTCATTATGCTGGCTTCGATGCTCGGCGGCAGAAAGAAACTGGAGGAAGAAGTAGAGGAATCCAAGCACAATCTGTATTACGTGCTGGTCAATTTGCTCTTGAGTTCGCTGCTTGCAATGGTTTATACGAACGACTTGTTTACGGCGTATGTTTTTGTGGAGATTAACACGATTGCAGCCTGCGGTCTGATTATGATTCGACAGATCGGGCGTACCATTGAAGCGGCGGTCAAATATATGATCATGAGTCAGCTCGGCTCCGGTCTGTTTCTGGTAGGGCTGGTTATGCTTTACGATGTGACGGGGCACCTGTTAATGTCCAATATCAAAGAAGCCGTGCATCTTCTCACGGTGACGGGGGAATACAGAGTTCCGCTGCTGGTCACCATTTCCTTCATCTCCGCCGGTCTTGCGATCAAATGCGGATTGTTCCCGTTCCACGCGTGGCTGCCGGACGCCTACGGCTATTCCACCGTCAGTTCCGCGGCGCTGCTGTCGAGCCTTGTTTCCAAGGGATACATTTTCCTGCTGATCAAAATATACTACCGCGTGATCGGGATTGATATTCTCAGAAGTTATAAACTGGTGGATCTGCTCTTTGTCTTCGGGCTGGGGGGAATGATCTTCGGCTCTCTGAGCGCGATCAAAGAGAACGATATCAGAAGGATGATTGCCTATTCCTCGGTTGCCCAGATCGGCTATATCTTTATGGGCTTCGGTATGGGGACGGAAACGGCGATGGTCGCAAGTATATTTCACATGCTCATGCATGCCGCCACGAAATCGCTGCTCTTTGTTTCGGCGATCGGACTGACGGACGTTTCCGGCTACAGCCGGCAATTTATTCAGATCACCGGCGCAGGTTACAGAAACAAGATCGCCGGAATCGGATTCACCGTGGGAGCGCTCTCCATGGTGGGTTTCCCGTGTTTTGCGGGCTTTGTTTCCAAATTGCTGTTTGCGGAAGCCGCCATTCATAATGAGGGAAAAATGCTTCCTGCGTTGATTGTTTTGGGCATCAGTACGATTCTCAATGCCATTTATTTCATGAAGACGGTGATTCGAATTTATACGCCGGTTGCGGATTCAGAATATCCGACCGTTTCCATCGGAAAACAGAAGCTGTTTACCGTGGTCATCGTTATCTTTGTGATCCTGAATCTGGTTCTCGGTCTGGCGTCTATCAGCGTAATCGAGTGGATCAGACGGGGTCTTTCAGTATTCTCATAACCTTAGGAGGAAATCATGGAGCAAGCATTTATCCTGTTTCAATTGACGGAGAAACTGCCGATCGCATTTCGCGCCGATCCGATGGGGCTTACCTTTGCGGCGATCTCAACGCTGATCTGGCTTCTCTGCGGAATCTATTCCTTTGCCTACTTCAAAGGAGACAAGAAGGTCAGAAGATATTGGATTTTCTATGTTGTCACGCTGCTGGTGATTGCGGGACTGGATCTTGCGGCGAATCTGATTACATTTTATCTGTTCTACGAACTGATGACCTTGCTTTCGGTGCCGCTCGTGTTCCATAACGAAACAAAGGAAGCCATTATGGCGGCGCTCAAATACCTGTTTTATTCCCTGTGCGGGGCATATATGGTGCTGTTCGGGCTGTATTTTGTTTATAAAAACGCCCCTACGATTGACTTTGCGCCGGGCGGTGTACTTGCAGCACAGATCACGGACGCCAATCGCGGGATTCTCCTGATTGCGATTCTCTGTATGATCCTCGGATTTTCCGTCAAGTGCGGCATGCTTCCGATGCATGCATGGCTGACAAGCGCCCATCCCGTAGCGCCGGCGCCGGCGTCGGCGTTTTTATCCGGTATCATTGTCAAGGGCGGCGTGCTCGGAGTGATACGTACGATCTTCTATATCGCAGGGGCGGATCTGATCCGCGGAACCTATGTACAGCAGATATTATTGCTCCTGTCGGTTACGACGGTTTTCTTCGGCTCCATGCTTGCTTATCGGGAGAAACAGCTGAAGCGCCGGCTTGCCTACTCTACGATCAGTCAGGTCAGTTATATCCTGTTCGGAATCTTTATGCTGCACCCGGCGGCGCTGACCGGAAGTCTGCTGCACGTGATTTTTCATGCGGTGATCAAGACCGGTCTGTTTCTCTGTGCCGGTATTATGATTCATGAAACAGGGAAAGCATATGTGGATGAACTGCAGGGAATCGGGAAACAGATGCCGGCGATGCTTTGGTGCTTTGCCATTGTCAGCATGGGACTGGTCGGCATTCCGCCGCTTTCCGGCTTTATCAGCAAGTGGTACCTTTGCGTCGGAAGTCTGGAAGCGGGGATTCCCGTCTATTCCTATTTGGGTCCCGTGATGCTGCTGATCAGCGCGCTTCTGACCGCCGGCTATTTGCTTACGATCGTTGTCAGAGGATTCCTTCCGGGGGCGGAGAATGAGACGGAGCCGGTCAAGATCAAGGTGAGTCCGCAGATGCTCCTTCCGGTGCTTCTCCTGGCGGCGCTTACCGTTCTGTTTGGCGTATTGCCCGGCAGTTTGATCGATTTTTTTGGCAATTTGGCAGGAATGCTTCTGTAGAGAGGGAGAGAGATGACGAAGTATTTACCCTTAATTACCATATTGCTCCCGATTCTCGGCGGCATTTTGATCCCGCTTTTGAAATTTCGGGACAGGAAAATAAAGTGCATCTATATTGAGACGCTTGTGCTGATCAATGCCGCGCTTGTTTATCTGACGATTTTCACGGATCGGCAGGTTGTCTGCGATGTGATCAGGTTTACGGGCGACTTGTCCATTTCTTTTAAGATGGATGGCTTGTCCGTCGTATTCGCGGGGCTGATCTCTTTCCTGTGGCCGCTTGCCACGCTGTATTCCTTCGAATATATGAAGAGGGAAGAGCGGGAAAACACCTTTTTTATGTTCTTCGTCATGACCTACGGCGTGACGCTCGGCATCGCCTTAGCGGAAGACTATATCACCATGTACTGTTTCTATGAGTTCTTAACGATCGTTACCTTTCCGCTCGTGATGCACACCCTGACGAGAGAAGCGATTCTGGCTTCCAGGAAATATCTTTATTTCTCTCTTGGCGGCGCAGCCTTCGCGTTTATTTCCCTCGCATTTATCATCTATTACGGAACGACGAACAAGTTTATTTACGGCGGAACGCTGGATCCGGTGAAAATCGGTGATCGCACCAACGTTTTGCTGCTGATCTATGTGCTGGCATTTTTCGGGTTCGGCGTTAAGGCGGCACTGTGTCCGTTCAATTCGTGGCTGCCCTCCGCTTCGGTGGCGCCGACCCCCGTGACCGCGCTGCTGCATGCAGTGGCGGTTGTAAAGTCCGGCGCCTTTGCGATTCTGCGCATGACATATTACAGTTTCGGCACCGATTTCCTCAAAGGAACCTGGGCGCAGGATGTTGTCCTCATCGCAACCATGATCACGATCCTCTACGGATGTTCGCGCGCGCTGAGGGAAACACACTTTAAGAGAAGACTGGCGTATTCCACGATCAGCAACCTGTCCTATATCCTCTTCGGGTGCGCGCTGATGAGCCCGCTTGGCATGATGGCGGCAATCACGCATCTGGTCTTTCATGCATTCATGAAAATCACTTCATTCTTCTGCGCCGGCGCGGTCATGTATCAGACGGATCGCCACTATGTTTATGAACTGGACGGACTCGGCAGAAAGATGCCTTGGGTGTTCGGTATCTTTACCGTTTCTTCCTTTGCGCTGATGGGCGTTCCGGGATTCGCAGGCTTCATCAGCAAGTGGAACTTAGCGGCCGCGGCGGCGGACAGCGGGAATCCGCTTGCCTACATCGGCGTCGGAGTGCTGCTTCTGAGCGCCCTGCTGACGGCAATGTATATGTTAACTGTTGTGATGCGCGCTTTCTTTCCGGGGAGAGACTTTGATTGGAAAACCTTGCAGGAGGCGCGCGATCCGAATTGGGTGATGCTTCTTCCCCTGTGTATCTTCGCGGCAGTCGTTTTGTTGTTCGGGGTGCATTCCGCTCCCTTTGTTGCGCTCTTTACGGAAGCGGCGGCAGGAATGTGAGGAGGTGACCGGATGAATACGATTTCAATTACAATGATGCACCTCTGCGGCTTCGGTTTGAACTTCCGACTGGACGGCTTCCGGCTTCTCTATGTTGCGATCGCGATCCTGATGTGGGCGTGCGCGATGGCGTTTTCCACGGAATATATGGCGCACCATCGCAATCAGTACCGCTACTATTTGTTCTCCGTTGTGACCTGTTTGGCGACGGTCGGCGTTTTTCTGTCGGCGGATCTGTTCACCACCTTTGTCTTTTTCGAGATCATGTCGCTTTCCTCTTATGTCTGGGTGGTGCAGGAAGAAACCGCTGTAGCGCTGCGTGCCGGCGACACCTATCTTGCGATTGCGATCATCGGCGGACTGGCGATGTTAATGGGAATCTTCCTGCT
Organism: uncultured Lachnospiraceae bacterium; assembly: GCA_964571555.1. Classification (GTDB taxonomy): domain Bacteria; phylum Bacillota; class Clostridia; order Lachnospirales; family Lachnospiraceae; genus UBA2868. Next base: position 15,406 of record CAZNCH010000007.1, read on the forward strand.
GTATCATCTGACGGGAACAACAGAGATAACGACAGTCGGCTTCGACGGAACAATGCTGCAGTTTGTTGCGGGTCTTCTGATGCTGTTCGGTTTCGGTGCCAAGGCGGGTGCCTTTCCGCTGCATATCTGGTTGCCGAAAGCGCATCCCGTAGCGCCGGCGCCGGCGTCCGCATTGCTGTCCGGCATTCTGACAAAGACCGGAATCTTTGGAATCCTGCTGCTCTCCTGCAACTTGTTCTATGGCAGCAGGCAGTGGGGAACGCTGATTTTATTTCTTGGCGTGCTTACGATGTTCACCGGCGCACTTCTGGCGTTGTTCTCCGTTGACTTGAAACGGACGCTTGCCTGCTCCTCGGTTTCACAGATCGGTTTCATTTTGACCGGCATCGGCTGCTATGATCTGCTCGGGAACGCCGGTGTGTTGGCGGCAAGGGGTACGCTGATGCACATGGTGAATCATTCCATGCTCAAACTTCTGCTTTTTCTGGCGGCGGGCGTGGTCTATATGAATCTGCATGCGCTTGATCTCAACGAGATCCGTGGTTTCGGCAGAAAGAAGAAACTGCTGCATTTTCAATTCCTGATGGGCGCGCTCGGAATCAGCGGGATCCCGCTCTGGAACGGTTATGTGAGCAAGTCTCTGCTCCATGAGGGAATCGTGGAATGCGCGGAAGTGCTGGCGGAAGCAAGAGGACTTCTGACATTTGCGGAGTGGATTTTTATTATCAGCGGCGGTATGACCATTGCCTATATGACCAAGTTATATGTTGCGCTCTTTCTTGAGAAGAACAGGGATGAAGCAAAACAAAACGCCTTCGATGAGAAAAAGCGCTATATGAATCCGCTGAGCGCAATCTCGCTGATGATCCCTGCGCTTTTTATGCCCCTTGCGGGTCTGCTGCCCCATTCTGTTGCGGATCGGATCATGGATTTCGGACAGGACTTCCTGCGGGTGGAAGCGATGGAAGAACAGGTGCGCTATTTCTCCGCAAATAATCTGATCGGCGCATCCTATTCGATTCTGATCGGCGCGGTTCTGTATTTTGTTGTGGTGAGAAAGTGCCTGATGAAAGACGGCGCATACGTAAACAGATGGCCGAAATATCTGGATCTTGAGGAGTATTTCTATCGTCCGTTGCTGCTTTCGGTCCTTCCCGCCGTCTGCACGTTTTTCTGCAGGATTCTGGACAAGGCGACAGATCTTCTGGTTCCCGTTCTGCTTTCGATCGCCGTATTCTTCTGCCGAATCGCGGATCGATTCCTTGATTTTCTTGTGGTTGTATTAAGAAAAACCGTTTACAAAGAAGAGCGGCTGCCGCAGGAGAGAATTGAGGGAACGGTATTCTCGCATTTCTTCGGCGGAATGGCGGATCGCATTACGGCATTTTTAAACGAGACGGCTTGGGAATATCACCCGCATCAGACGGATCGGGAGCACAGGCTCGCAATGCTTTCGACCAGACTTTCGGAGAACAATGCTATCATTGCAAGATCACTTTCCTTTGCCCTGTCGCTTGCCGGTGTCGGACTGATTCTGGTCGTGCTTTTTATGTTGCTGTAACGAGTCTTTTCATGATTTCAGGGTTGACATTCGCAGAAGAAGGGGTATTATTTACTTGAACAAATGAACGATTGCTCATTTGTTCAAGTAAATGCTTTTAGAGTGAGAAACTCCATTCGGAAAGGACAGAGACAATGAAGAAGACTTATCAGATTGAAGTAGACTGCGCGAACTGTGCGAACAAAATGGAGGAAGCCGCAGCAAAGACTGCAGGCGTAAAGTCATGCAATGTCAATTTCATGGCATTGAAAATGGCGGTTGAATTCGAAGACGGCGTCAATGATGCCGCCGTGATGAAGTCCGTATTGAAAAACTGCAGAAAAGTTGAAGACGATTGCGAAATATTATTCTGACGGGGTGAGCAAATGAACAGAAAACAGAAAAGACTATTCATCAGAGTGCTGTGTTCGTTTCTACTGCTTGTCGGACTGGAAATTGTCTTTCGATTGACGCAGGCGCCGAACGATCTTCGATTCCTCTGTTATCTGATTCCCTATCTGCTGATCGGCTATGATATTTTGAAGAAAGCGGGTAAGAGTATCTTAAATCGACAGGCTTTTGACGAGAACTTCCTGATGGCGGTTGCAACCGTCGGTGCGATTGCGCTGGGCGATTTTCGCGAGGGCGCTGCGGTCATGCTGTTCTATCAGATCGGCGAACTGTTCCAGTCTTATGCCGTTGGAAAGAGCCGCCGCAATATTTCCGCTCTGATGGATATCCGTCCCGATACCGCCAATCTGGAAACGGAACACGGAACAATAAGGGTAGATCCGAACGAAGTATCAGTTGGCTCCGTGATTCAAGTGCTGCCGGGGGAAAAGGTTCCCATAGACGGCGTTGTGGTGGAAGGGAACTCTTCTGTCAACACGGCAGCCCTGACCGGAGAGAGCCTGCCGCGGGATGTGGGCGTTCACAGTGAGATTATCAGCGGCTGCGTTAACCAGTCGGGGCTGCTGCGGATTCGGACGACGAAAACTTTCGGAGAATCTACCGTATCGAAAATTCTGGATCTCGTTGAGAATTCCGGCGCCCGCAAGTCCAAATCCGAGAATTTTATCAGTAAATTCGCGCGGGTTTATACTCCGACGGTTTGCATTCTGGCATTGGCGCTTGCGCTGCTTCCGCCGTTTGTTTTATTTCTGCTGGGGAAAGACCCCGCTTTCACCGACTGGCTCTACAGAGGGCTGACTTTCCTTGTCATCAGTTGCCCGTGTGCGCTGGTGATCAGTGTTCCGCTCAGTTTCTTCGCCGGAATCGGCGGGGCGTCCCGTGCGGGAATCCTGATCAAGGGATCGAATTATATGGAGACGCTTTCGCGTGTGAAATATGTGCTGTTTGATAAGACCGGAACGCTGACGCGCGGCGTGTTCGAAGTGGTCGGCATACATCATAATCGGCTGGAAGAGGAGGAAATCTTAAAGATTGCGGCACATGTCGAAGGGCATTCGACGCATCCGATTGCAAGAAGCATCGTAAAGGCTTACGGCAAAGCGCTGAATCCGCGGTTGGTCAGTGAGGTTGAGGAGATCAGCGGCTACGGGATCACGGCGAAGGTTGCAGGGCAGTTCGTGGCAATCGGAAATGCCGGACTGATGGAAGAACGGGGCGTTGCTTATCACGAATGCCATCAGAGCGGCACGGTTGTACATGTTGCCATCGATGGCGCTTATGCCGGACACATTCTGATTTCCGATGTGATCAAGCCGACCTCTGCGACGGCGATTGCCGCCTTAAAGCGTTGCGGTGTGAAGAAATGCGTCATGCTGACCGGAGACGGGAAGCGTGTTGCAAGTCAGGTTGCGGACGCGTTGGGGATCGAGGAATATTACAGCGAACTGCTGCCCGCAGATAAGGTGACCAGGGTGGAAGAACAGCTTCATGAGAAGCCGGAAAAGGATGTGCTTGCCTTCGTCGGAGACGGCATCAACGATGCGCCGGTACTGATGCGTGCGGATCTCGGAATTGCAATGGGAGCGCTTGGCAGTGATGCGGCGATTGAGGCGGCGGATGTTGTGCTGATGGATGATGATCCGCTTCGGATCTCGAAAGCAATCGAGATTGCGAAGAAGTGCATGCGCATCGTCTATGAGAATATTTACTTTGCAATCGGTGTGAAAATCAGCTGCTTAATTCTCGGTGCGTTCGGAATTACCAATATGTGGATTGCGATCTTTGCGGATGTCGGCGTAACGGTGATTGCTGTGCTGAATGCGATTCGTGCGCTGAAGATAAAATGAGAAACGGTTCCGCCCCATTCCGGGCAAAAGACGGAAACAGAAGGACGGTTGGAAAAGAGGAGAAAAAATGAAACAATACGATGAAGACGAATTGTATGATTTGGCGGAACTGTTCAAGGTGTTCGGAGACTCCACCAGAATCAGGATCCTGTTTGCGCTCGCAGAGGAAGATCTCTGCGTGCAGGAAATCGCCGACGCGCTGACCATGACGCAGTCCGCCATCTCACACCAGTTGAAAATCTTAAAACAAAGCAAACTGGTAAAGGGAAGGCGGGACGGAAAACAGATCTATTATGCGCTGGCGGATGACCATGTGCGATCTATTATCGACCAGGGATTGGAACATGTAGAAGAATGAGAAAATGATGCAAGAGAAACCTATCGCGAAGATAGGTTTCTATTGCTTTTTGGCGTTGATCTGTTAAAATACAAAAGAACATAGGTCGGACGACTACATGTACCTGTGTCAGAGGAGGAACGATGATGAATACCAAAGTATTGACAATCCAAGACATTTCCTGCGTCGGTCAGTGCTCGCTGACCGTTGCGATGCCGATTATTTCCGCTTGCGGTGTGGAGACCTGTATTCTTCCGTCGGCGGTGCTGTCTACACACACGGGCGGTTTTCAGGGGTTTACTTTCCGTGACCTGACGGAAGATATGCCTGACATTGCCGCACATTGGAAGAAAGAGGGCATTTCCTTTCAGGCAATCTATACCGGTTACTTGGGAAGCGCGAAGCAGATTGCTTATGTGCAGGATATCATGAGAGAATTATCCGCACCCGAATGCCTGCATATCGTCGATCCGGCGATGGCGGATAACGGGATGCTGTACACGGGCTTTGATCAGGCGTTTGTCAATGAGATGAAAAAGCTCTGCTTTTCGGCGGATATCATTCTGCCGAATATCACGGAAGCCTGCCTGATTACGGATACCGCTTATCAGGAGACTTATGACAGGGCATACATCGATGCGTTGGTAGGGAAGATGGTACGTGCCGGAGCGAAGATGATTATTCTGACCGGCGTCAGTTTCAGAGACGAAACCACCGGCGTTCTGATTTACGAGAACGGTGAGACGCGGTACTATGAACATAAGCGGATCGCAAACGGCTGCCACGGCACCGGAGATATTTACGCTTCTGCATTTACCGGCGCAATGATGCGCGGACACCGCGCTTATGATGCGGCAAGGATCGCAGCGGATTATACTGTAAAATGTATCGAAAATACGCAAGGGGACGCGGGTCACTGGTACGGAGCGAAGTTCGAAGCCATGCTGCCGGAACTGATCAAAACGCTATGATTTTCATCTCCGAAAGAAAATGCCTGCAGTCGTGCGCTGCGGGCATTTTTTGTAGAACGTAAAGTATCATTCATTTCTGTAACGCGAGAGGAACTGTATCGTCCGTTCTTCTTTCGGCTGTTCGAAGAGTTCTTTGGCGTTTCCGCGTTCTATAATCGAACCGTCGTCCATGAAAATCACTTCATCGGAAACATCTCTTGCAAATGCCATTTCATGCGTCACGATAATCATGGTTCGTCTCTGATCCGCCAGTTCCCGAATGACTTTCAATACTTCGCCGGTCAGTTCCGGATCAAGCGCGGAGGTCGGTTCGTCAAAACAGAGGATCTCCGGTTTCAGCGCAAGCGCTCTGGCAATCGCAACCCTTTGGCACTGACCGCCAGAGAGTTGGTGCGGATAGTTGCCCATCCGATCGCGCAAGCCCATTTGGATCAAGAGGTTCTCGCCCTCCGCAATGATTTCTTCGGTGATTTCCTTCCTGCGGCGGCTGTAATCTTCCCTTGTTTTCGCTTTTAAGAGCGGTGTTAAGGTCACGTTTTCCAGCGCCGTGTACTGCGGGAAGAGATGGAACGACTGAAAGACCATGCCGAAATGCAAGCGGTTTTTTCTGATGTTTGCAGCCTTCAGATATTCGGGATCCGCCGCATCGAAGATCGTCTCTCCTTTGACTTCAATCCTGCCCAGGTCAGGAATCTCCAGGAAATTCAAGCAGCGAAGGAGGGTGGTTTTTCCGCTGCCGGAAGAGCCGATGATCGAGAGCACACTGCTCTCTTCCATAGAGAAAGAGACCTCTTTCAACACGTCGGTTCGTCCGAATGATTTGTTGATGTTTTCTACTCTCAGGACACTCATGTGCGCTCCCATCTCTATCTAAAATAATCCAGTTTCTGTTCCAGCTTTCCGAGCAGAACGGTCAGAATCCCGTTGAAAACCAAGTAGTAAACCGCAGTGAAAAACAACGGCCAAATGGCGCCGGAAATTCCCTGACTGCCTTTCATGAAAGACTGCCCTGCCCAAATGATTTCCTGTAATGCGATGATTCTGGCAAGCGAGGTATCCTTGACCAACGTCAGCACCTCGTTGGAGATCGGCGGAACAATGCGCTTGATCATTTGCAGCAGTTTGATCCGAAAGAAAATCTGCAAGCGGTTCAAGCCCAGCACCATTCCCGCTTCATCCTGTCCGATCGGGATCGATTCAATTCCGCCCCGATAGATTTCAGAGAAATAGCAGGCATAGTTAATGATAAACGCCACGGCGGAAGCAAGAAACCTGCCGGATTCGTCTCCGCCCCAAACTGCATTTCCCAGGACAAGTCCCGGGAAATAATAAATAATCAGCAGTTGGATCATCAGCGGCGTCCCCCGAACCACCCAGATGAGCAGTTTAAAAAACAGACTGACCGGACGGATCCGTGATTTGGAACCGACACAGATCAGAAGTCCTAACGGCAATGCGCCGGCAAGTGTAATCAGAAAAAGCCGCAGCGTTTGCAGGAAGCCTACGTTTAATGATTTTACTACAACAGGAAATTGTTCCAGAAAAAGATTCATCGAGGATACTCCGGTTTATCTCACCAATGCCGCCTGTACGCCGTATTTTTCCGCAGCCGCTTCCATAGAGCCGTCCTTCATTGACGCGTCGAAGAATGCGTTGAGTTTCTCGGTCAGATCGGATCCTTTCCGAAAGCCGACGCCGTACTCTTCGGAGGTGAGTTTCGCGGTGTAGGTCAGGTTGTCATAGTTGGTTCCCGCGCCGACCATGGCAGCCGCCATCAGCGAATCGATGATGGCAGCGTCGGAAGTTCCGGCTGCAACTTCCATCAGCGCATTTGCCTGATTGGAAACTTCCACCGCATTCAGACCGAGATCCGCCGCAACCGCCGCGCCGGCACTGCCTGCCTCAACCGCGAAGTTCAGATCCTTGATGCTGTCGGCGTCCGGATACTGATCTGCAACCGAAACATCCACGATAACGGTCTGTGAGTTGTTGCAATATGCCTTGGAGCATTCCATCGCCGCCTTCACCTCGTCGGTGAGCGTCATGCCGTTCCAGATGCAGTCAACGGTCTTGCCGTCGAGTTCGAGGATCTTGTTATCCCAGTCAATTTCCATAAATTCAATTTTTACACCGAGACTGTCCGCGAAAGCGGTCGCCATATCGGCGTCAAAGCCAATCCAGTTTCCGGAAGCGTCCTTGTAGTCCATGGGAGCGAAATCCGTGATTCCGACAACCAGAGTGCCTTTGTTTTTGATATATTCATAGTCGCTTGCGGCAGCAGAACTCTTTTCTCCGCAGGCACAAAGAGACAACAGCATGGATGCTGCCAGTAATAATGAAAATACACGCTTCTTCATAAAAATCCTCCTATTGGTTCGTGATTGATCGACTCTAAAAATGCTTTCGTATTGTATCATGTTAGCAGGCTAAAATCAATGGTGAAAATTTCGAAAGACAGCTTGCGGAAGTCGGAAAGAAAGGGAATCATCATCGGAAAGATCGAAGCAACGCAAGATACGGGATGTGTTATAATAAAAGTAACCTGTTGTGGAAGAACGGAGGGAACTTTATGAAAACATGTTATTTGTTTCTGGCGGACGGTTTTGAAGAAATTGAAGCATTGACCGTTGTAGATCTGCTTCGCAGAGATCGGATCCCCGTATCGACGGTTTCCGTTCTCGGGGGAGACACCGTAACCGGAGCGCACGATATTACCGTGCGGGCAGATTGCCAAATGGGGGATGTCGACCTCAAGCAGGCGTCCATGTTGGTGCTTCCCGGCGGGCAGCCCGGGACAAACCGTTTATTTGCCAGTGAGGAATTGAAGAAAATGATCCTTGCGTTCCATGAGAGCGGCGGAAGGCTGGCGGCGATTTGCGCCGCACCGACGGTGCTCGGTCGGCTGAATCTGTTAAACGGTCGGCACGCGGTTTGTTATCCGGGGTGCGAGGAGATGCTCACGGGTGCGATTGTCGGAACAGAGGAAGTGGTGACGGACGGAACGATTACGACTTCCCGCGGTATGGGGACGGCGATTCCATTTGCGCTGGAACTGGTTTCGCTTCTCGATGATCCCGAAAAAGCGGCAGCGCTGGCAAAAGGAATCGTTTATCGGGGCGCTTAAACTTTTCGCACTGCCGATTGACTTTGGGAAGATTTTCTAATATGATGTTACAAGGGTTCGGAAATGAACCGTGCAGACGTATCGAAGTGGTCATAACGGGGCGCACTCGAAATGCGTTTGCCCTCCGGGGCACGAGGGTTCGAATCCCTCCGTCTGCGTTATATTTTCATTCTTATATATTAGGGGATTCGAACCCTACGGGTTCGGTCTCCGCTTGCGTTATATTTTATTTAAACGGAATCCGCGAATGGTACGGGTTCCGTTTTGTGTGATATGCACAGGATGCGCCCCGGCGTTGCCTCCTGTGACCGCAGACTGTTTTCCGCAGCCCCATCATGCGGGAGCCGTAAAGTTTCTTGCACAAGATATCGCGGTTGGAGTATAATCTACTATGTATGGCTATGCTGAAACGGATCGAAATAAAGCCGCGAGTACGGAAAGCGGAAACAGCAGCCATGCGGGACAGTTCCGAAACGAGGTACGCGAATGAAGGCACTGGAATATCCTTTTGATGCCAGATATATCATAAAGAAGAAGAAAGCGATCAAGAGAGAACTCCTTGCGCAGGAAGTCAATTTTGTCGAAAAGAAGATTGCTGTTCTGGGCGGCTCGACAACACATGATATTGTGCAGTTGTTGGAACTCTTCCTATTAAATAGAGGGATCAAGCCGGAATTCTATGAGAGCGAATATGCGCAGTACTGGGAAGATGTGATGTTCGAGAACCCGGAGCTGCTGGCGTTTACGCCGGATCTGATCTTTATCCATACCGGCAACAGGAACCTGCGGAACCTGCCGACACTCGCCATGAGTGAAGAGGAAATCAAAACCGCCCTGAATGCGGAATATGAACATTTTTCCGTGCTGTGGGAGAAGATCGGGAAGACCTTTCACTGTCCGATCATTCAGAACAATTTCGAGTTCCCGCCGTACCGACTGCTTGGAAACATGGATGCGAGCAACCCGCACGGCAGCGTGAATTTCATCAACCGACTGAATGCGCTTTTTGCGGATTATGCAGCAGCGCATCAGGATTTCTATTTGCATGATATTCAATATCTATCCTCCTGCTACGGACTGGATGCGTGGTCGGATCCGCTCTATTGGCACATGTACAAATACACGCTTTGTATGGATGCGATTCCGACCTTTGCCTACAGCGTCAGCAATATCATCAAATCGATTTACGGCAAAAACAAAAAAGCCCTGGTGCTGGATCTTGATAATACGCTCTGGGGCGGGATTGTCGGAGACGACGGGGTAGAGAATCTGGAACTGGGAGCCGAAACTTCAATGGGGCAGGTCTACTCGGAATTCCAGCGGTACGTGAAACAGCAGAAAGACCTTGGCGTGATTCTGAATATCTGCTCGAAGAACGATCACGAGAATGCGATTGCCGGTCTGAATCATCCGGACAGCATCCTGCATCCCGAAGACTTTGTTTTGATCAAGACAAACTGGGAGCCGAAGAGCCGGAATCTGATAGAGACGGCAAATCGACTGGATCTTTTGCCGGAGTCCTTTGTTTTCGTCGATGACAATCCGGCGGAGAGAGAGATCGTTGCCGCACAGGTTCCGGGCGTCGCGACGCCGGACATCGGAAGTGTAGAAGATTATATCCGGGTGATTGACCATGCCGGATATTTCGAAGCAACGAATCTTTCGGCGGACGATGCGAAACGGAATGAGATGTACCGACAGAACGCGATGCGTACGGAATTCAAACAGAACTTTGCCGATTACGGAGAATATTTGGACTCCCTGCAGATGAGGGGGACGATCGGGCGTTTTCTTCCGACGTATTTGGAACGAATTGCCCAGTTGTCCAACAAGAGCAACCAGTTCAATCTGACAACACGCAGATATACCAGAGCGGAGATAGAGGAAATTTCCGCTTCGGATGCTTATATCGACCTTTACGGAAAGTTAGAGGACAAGTTCGGCGACAACGGCGTCGTTTCCGTTGTGATCGGGCAAAAGGTCGGAGAGAATCTGACGATCGACTTATGGATCATGAGTTGTCGCGTACTCAAGCGCGACATGGAATACGCCATGATGGATGCTTTGGTGGACAGGGCACGCGACGCCGGAATCAAACGGCTGATCGGACATTATTATCCGACGCCCAAAAACGGAATGGTTCGAGACTTCTATGCGCAGATGGGTTTTGCAAAGGTCAGCGAGGATGAAGTCGGCAATACGGAATGGGAATTCAAGATCTTGCCTGATTATCGAAGGCAGAACAAACACATTTTGGTGAACGGGGAGAGGTAACGATGACAAGAGAAGAGATTAAACGATGTATTCAGAGATGTATTTGATGAGGGAGAATTGACGGTCAACGACGAGACCACGGCGGCAGACGTGGCGGGATGGGACAGTCACATTCATATCTCTTTGATTGATGCGGTTGAAGAAGAATTTGATATTCGTTTTGATATGAAAACAGTGGTCAAAATGAAAAATGTCGGCGAGATGGCGGATGAAATCGAAAAGAAAGCCTGACCGGCGGAAGGGAGAGAGCATGAAGCGAATCGGGATATTGACAAGCGGCGGCGATTGCCAGGCATTGAACGCCGCCATGCGCGGCGTGGTAAAAGCGCTCTGGTTTTCTTTTGAACCGGGGCAGATTGAAATCTACGGTTTTATGGACGGTTATCATGGGTTGATCTACGGTGATTACAAGCAGCTGAACTATTCGGACTTCTCAGGGATCCTGACGCGGGGCGGAACGATTCTCGGAAGTTCCAGAACGCCGTTCAAGCAGATTCGGGAACCGGATGAAAACGGCGTGAATAAGATCGAAGCCATGAAGCAGAATTATTACAAGTTGAATCTGGATGCGCTGGTGATCCTTGGCGGAAACGGAACGACAAAGACGGCGAATCTGCTCAGAGAAGAAGGGCTGCATGTGGTAACGCTCCCGAAGACGATCGACAATGATCTCTGGGGGACGGATATGACGTTCGGCTTCCAGAGCGCAGTGGATCTTGCAACCGGCGTCATTGACTGTATCCACACGACGGCATCTTCCCACAAACGCGTGTTCATCGTTGAGGTTATGGGGCACAAGGCGGGCTGGCTTACGCTGAACGCCGGAATGGCGGGCGGTGCGGATATCATTTTGATTCCGGAGATTCCCTACGACATCAAAAAGGTAATCGAAGCGATCGATTTGAGAACCAAGAGAGGCGCGCAGTTTACAATTCTTGCCGTTGCCGAGGGCGCGATTTCCAAGGAGAATGCGGCGTTATCGAAGAAGGAATACAAAGAAAAGATGGGGAAGCGGATCTTCCCGTCCGTTTCCTACGAAATTGCGGCGCAGATCGGGGAGAGCACGGGGCAGGAAATCCGCGTTACCGTTCCCGGTCACATGCAGCGCGGCGGCGCGCCGTGCCCGTATGACAGGGTGCTTGCGAGCCGGCTGGGAACCAAGGCGGCAGAGTTGATCATGAAAGAAGACTACGGCTATATGGTCGGTGTGAAGAACAGGGAGATCGTGAAATTCCCGTTAGCGGAAGTGGCGGGCAGACTGAAAACCGTTCCCGTAGATTCGGATATTATTCAGGAAGCAAGAATGCTTGGAATCAGTTTCGGCGACTGAGACAGCGAGGAAGAGAAATGTCGTACACGGCACTGTATAGAAAATGGAGACCGGATCGGTTCGAAGACGTCAAGGGACAGGATGCGATCGTAACTACGCTCAGGAATCAGGTGATCACCGATCGGATCGGTCACGCCTATCTCTTCTGCGGAACCAGAGGAACCGGCAAGACGACGCTGGCAAAGATTTTCGCCAAAACGGTCAACTGTGAGCAGCCGGTGAACGGGAGTCCTTGTGGAGAATGCAGTTCCTGCAAGGCGATCGCCGCAGGCTCGTCCATGAATGTCATTGAAATTGATGCGGCAAGCAATAACGGCGTAGAGAATGTCCGCGAGATTCGCGAGGAAGTATCCTATTCTCCTGCAAAAGGAAAATACAAGGTCTATATCATCGATGAGGTGCACATGTTGTCGGCAGGCGCTTTTAACGCACTGCTGAAAACGCTCGAAGAGCCGCCTGCCTACGTGATTTTCATTCTGGCGACAACGGAAGCGCACAAACTTCCCGTGACGATCCTCTCACGCTGCCAGCGGTATGATTTCAAAAGAATCTCTGTAGACGTCATCGTGGATCGATTGCAGGAAGTCATGCGCGCCGACGGAATTGAGGCGGAGAAAAAGGCGGTTCGATACATTGCGAAAGCGGCGGACGGCGCTATGCGTGACGCTCTCAGTCTTCTGGATCAATGCACGGCATTCTATTTTGACAAAAAACTGACGTTTGACAATGTGCTGGAAGTCCTCGGCGCGGTGGACACCGGCGTGTTCTCGGATTTGCTCCGAAGCCTGATGGCATGGGATATTCCGGAGGCGCTGAAAATGATTGATCAGGCAGTGATCAGAGGGCGTGATTTAAGGCAGTTCGTGACGGATCTCACCTGGTATTTGAGAAACCTTTTGCTGGTCAAGGCAACCGACGGTGTGGATGATATGCTGGATATGTCTACGGAAAATCAGGCACGATTAAAAGAAGAAGCCAAGATGATTGATGCGACGGCACTGATTCGTTATATCCGAATCTTCTCGGAATTATCCGACGGTCTGCGCTATGCAACGCAGAAGAGAGTTCTTACGGAACTTGCAGTCATTAAATTGTGCAAGCCGGAGACGGAAACGGATTTATCTTCCGTACTCGAACGGATCCGTGCGCTGGAAGATAAACTGGAAAGCGGTGACTATTCCGCAAAAGTTCCGGTTGGAAGGCAGCCGTTCGGACCGATCGACGAAGAAGAGATAGAGGATGCCGCCAAACTGCCAAAGGCTCTGTCGGAAGACATCAAAAAGGTTGTTTCAAACTGGCAGATGATATTGCAGCAGATGCCGGAGGGTCCGCACACCTTTTTAAAAACCGCAAAACTTTCGGTTGCGGGAGACGACAAACTGCTCATCGTGCTGCCAAACAGTTTGGGATACGGCTTCCTGACGGCAGAGACGCAGAAGAAACAGGTTGCGGCGGTTCTGAACAAAGCGATCGGCAAAGAAATAGATTTCGAATTGCGCCAATTGGAAGAAGGACATGCGTTCAAGCGTGATTTCCCCGATTTGAGCGAGTTGATCCACATGGAAATCGAAACAGAAGATTAAACGAGACAGGAGGAGAAACAAATGGCAAAAAGGGGAGGTTTTCCCGGCGGCATGGGTATGCCCGGCAACATGAACAATCTGATGAAACAGGCGCAGAAAATGCAGCGTCAGATGGAAGAGGGCCGGAAAGAGATGGAGGCGAAGGAGTTTTGTGCGGCAGCAGGCGGCGGCGCTGTCGAGGTTACAGTTTCCGGCAAAAAGGAGATTCTTAATGTGAAGTTAGACCCTGACGCGGTAGATCCCGATGACGTCGAGATGCTGCAGGATCTGATTATGGCTGCGGCGAACGAGGCGCTTCGTCAAGTCGATGAGGCTTCTCAGAATAATATGAATCAGTTCACGGGCGGGATGGGGCTGCCTTTCTGATGGATATTTACAGCGGATATATCAACAAACTGATCGCCGAACTTTCGGTGCTTCCGGGAATCGGATCCAAATCGGCGCAGCGTCTTGCCTTCCATATCATCAATATGCCGCAGGATAATGTCAAGCGACTGGCGGACGCTATGGTGGAAGCGCGAGAGAACATACGATATTGCAAGCACTGCTATACGCTTACGGATGCAGAAACCTGTCCGGTTTGCGCTGATCCGGCGAGAAACCGGCGCGTGATCATGGTCGTTGAGAACACGCGCGACATGACGGCGTATGAGAAAACGCACCGTTACGAGGGCGTTTATCACGTGCTGCACGGCGCGATCAATCCGGCGCTGGGCATCGGCCCGAATGAGATTCGGCTCAAGGAGCTGCTGCAGCGGTTGCAGCATGATATGGACGAAGTCATCATTGCCACGAATTCGAGCATCGAGGGAGAGACGACGGCGATGTATATCAGCAAACTGATCAAACCGACCGGCATTCGGGTTACCAGAATCGCCAGCGGCGTTCCGGTCGGCGGAGAATTGGAATACATTGATGAAGTGACGCTCTCCAGAGCACTGGATGCACGTGTGGAGTTATAAAACGGTGAAATCATAAGGTTCATTTTCTGACAGGAGGAAAACAATGAGTGTAACGGTAAGAGATTTCGGAACGGGTAAAAACGGCGAAAAGATCAGTCTCTATACGATCGAAAATAACGGGGTCAGGGCCTGCGTCACCGATCTGGGTGCGATCCTGGTTTCTCTGTTCGTGCCGAACGCAAAAGGAAAGACCGATGATCTGGTCATGGGCTTTGATCGCGGGGAAGACTATTATCACAACGACAGTTTCTTCGGAGCGACGATCGGCAGAAGCGCCAACAGAATCGCAGACGCGAAATTCGCAATTGACGGCGTGACCTATCAACTTACCACAAACGATAACGGGAACAATCTGCATTCGGATTTCGAAAACGGTTTCCACGTGCAGTTATTTCAGGCAACGGTGCTTGAAAATGCCGTGAAGTTTTCTTATCATTCGCCGGATATGGAAAACGGTTTCCCCGGAAATCTCGATGTTTCAGTGACCTATACGCTGACGGCGGAACATGAGCTGAAGATTCATTACGAGGGCGTATGCGATCGAAAATCACTTTTGAATATGACCAACCACTCCTATTTCAATCTGTACGGACACGATCACGGAGATATTTCCGATACGAAACTGACTCTGTACGCTTCGAAATACACGCCGGTTGTTGCAGGCGCGATCCCGACCGGAGCGCTTGCGCCGGTTGCCGGAACGCCGATGGATTTTACAACGGCGAAGGAAATCGGCAAAGAGATCGATATGCCGTGGGAGCAGTTGACGCTCGTGCAGGGCTATGATCATAACTTTGTGACGGATGCCTATACGGGAGAAAGCAGGCTCGTGGCGAAGGCGGAAGCAGGCGGCAGATGCATGCGAGTCTTTACGGAATTGCCCGGGATTCAGTTCTATGCGGGCAACTGCATTGCGCCTGTTGTCGGCAAGGGCGGCGTCAAGTACGATAAACGCGGCGCGTTCTGCCTGGAAACACAATATTTTCCGAACAGCGTGAATCAGGAAGGTTTTGAAAGCCCCGTCTTTGACGCGGGCGAAAAATACGATACGGAAACCGTTTATCAGTTCAGTTGGGAGTAAAAATGGCAGCAGAGACAGAGAAAACCGAACAGGAAAAAGTCGTCAGCAAGCGGAAAAAAGATCAGTTTTCGGTTACGATTGTAGGAATTTTTATTTATTCCATTCTCTTGATTCTGGTCGTCGGGGGTACTTATCTCGGTGTGAAAACCTTCTACAAGAGCCGTCAGAGTGCGGTTGATCAGGCGGTGAGGGCTGCCGAGGATGAAGCGGAGGCAAAGACCGCAGCGGAAGCGGAAAAGAGAGCCAAAGAAGCGGAAGAGGCGGCGAAGGCGGCTGCGGAAGCGTCGGTACAGAATGCGGAAGAGGTCACCGAGCCGGAAGAAGAACTGAAAGAGAAGTTGATAGACGTTACGGAACTTCTCAATCAGGAAACCATGGAGATCGATTATTCGCAGGAAGTGATTCGACCCGCCAAATGGGACGGAAACGCCAAGTGGAAGGATAAGGTTTTTTCCAGACTCGAAAATGTTTCCAACCCGTCTCAGGCACTCGTGAACACCTATGATTTCAGCCGAAAATTCGCAGTGAAAGACACCGACAAGAAACTGGAATTTATGATTTTCACCAATCCCGAAACCGATAAGACGGAGAAAATCACAACGAAAGAATACTGCGGCGAGGACGTCGAGATCTGTTCTTACTATTACGACAACGGGAACCTCAACTATGCGATCCAGTACCGTCAGGCGGTCGATCTGCCGATCAATCTTTCAACGACAGAGGTTACATCGCGCTATTATTTCAATCGCGACACCATGGTGAAGTATTTGTACTGCGCTGAGGGAAGCGCAACGGAATATACCGTGGAAGATTTTGATTCCTACAGCGACGGAACGAAGGAACAGTACCGCTATCTGGAACAGACGATCTTAAACAGCGCAACGATCAATTACAACATGCTGCGCAATCTGGAAGAGAAGGTGACCTTTGCGGGCTACGTTCTCGACGAATTCAATTCCGGCATGGATGAAGCGTCGATTCGTCTTACCGACAATGCGGGTGAAGTCGTCTTGGAGACGCTGACCAACCCGGACGGATATTACAGTTTTGTATTGCCGGCAGACAATGCCGAGGTCTATACGATGACCGTGAATAAGGGGCAGCTGGATCCCGTAACGGTCTATCATTTGAGAGCGGCGCGCGGGGAAGAACGGCACGATATAGAGCCGATTTATCTGGCTTATACGGAAACAGGCGCCGTCTATAATGTTCAAATCATGGTACGTGATGCAGCCAATGCAATCACAGGACTGGCAGAGGGAACCCTTCGGCTGCGGAGCGGCTTCAACAACTATGAGGGCGACGTGATTGCCACGGGCGTGCTGGATGCGACCGGTGCGATTACCGCGCCGCTGAAGGCGGGCTGCTATACCGCTGAAGTGCAAAAGGGCGGATATGAGGTCTGCTATTTCTCCGTGGTGGTGAAGTCTGACCATCAGGCAGTCCTGGGTTATGCGGTTGCCGACGTCGGTGAAAACGAAGTTGTTACGACGCTTTCCTGGGATACGACGCTGGATCTCGATTTGCGGATGTTCTCATCCGGCGGTGCGAGAAAGGACAAGTCGGGACTTGACAGCGTCGGACCGACCATGGCGGAGATGCTTAGAACAACGAAACTGGATGCAGATTCGTTCGAATGTTTTGTCAACGACTACAGCAATTGTGCGGGCGGAGATTTCTATGCCTACAGTTTGTCCGGCAGCAACGCCACGGTCTGTGTGTATTCTTCCGACGGTTTGCAGGCGACGCTGCATGTGCCTGCGGGGCATATCGGCGTGGTGTGGAAGCCGTTTGAGATCAGAAACGCAAGAGTGCTTGCGATCAATCATTTCTATTTCTCAGATCAGACAGACAGTTTTTGGAGCGGAAAAGAGTAAATGCGGACAGCTTCTTGTTTTTGAAACGGAAAACGTTTATATTGGTCAGAGAGGAAATCGGAAGAAGGGTGGAACGGATGAAAAGAATCGGAAGAAAGATGTTGAAATCAGTTGCGGCAGTCACCTTAACGGCGGCACTGTTCTGCTGTCCGGCAAGTACAGTTTATGCGGATGTGCAGGCAGATGCGGCGGTACTCGCAGCGCAGCAGGCGGCGCTCGCGGCACAGCAGCAGGCGGCGCTTCTTGCATTGAAAAATGCGCAGTATTTGCAGCAGTCGGCAATGAATCAGGCGTATTTGCTGAATGCAATCCAGACGGTGCAGAGAATGCAGCTGCAGAATATGATGGAGAGAGAAGGGCTCGATTATCAGAAGACGGTCATGGATGAGTTTACCAAAACCCAGAACAAAGCCCTGCTGTCCTACCTGGGTTATTACGGCATGTAAAATAAAACGATCATCATAAGAAAAGAGATTCGGCTCGTCAGAGCGAGAAAGAGGTGACGATATGCAGTCAAGATCACATAACTGCAACGAACTTCGTTTGTCCGATGCAGGGAAGACCGTGACCCTTTGCGGGTGGCTTGACAACGAAAGAAAGGTGTCCAGAAATTTAAGTTTTGTGATATTGCGGGACTTCTACGGCGTGACACAATTTGTCTTCGAAACGGAAGACATGATCGAACAAATAAACGATGTAAATAAGGAAACGACATTGCAGATTACCGGCGTTGTCAGGGAGCGTGAGAGTAAAAACAAACAGCTTCCGACCGGAGAGATCGAGGTCGTCCCCACAAAGGTTGAAGTTCTCGGAAGATGCCTTTATCCTGCGCTTCCGTTCGAGATTCATCAGTCGAAAGAAGCGGATGAGGCGGCGCGTCTCAAATATAGATATTTGGATCTGAGGAACCCGCTGGTCAAAGACAAGATCGTGCTTCGGAGCCGTATCGTGTCGGAGTTGAGACAGCGCATGAACGCGCTGGATTTCCTTGAGATTACTACGCCGATCCTAACCTGCTCTTCTCCGGAGGGCGCAAGAGACTATTTGGTGCCGAGCCGAAACCACCCCGGAAAGTTCTATGCATTGCCGCAGGCGCCGCAGCAGTTCAAGCAGATTCTGATGGCTTCCGGCTTCGACAGATATTTTCAGATCGCGCCCTGTTTCAGGGATGAGGACGCCAGAGCGGACAGATCTCCCGGCGAATTCTATCAGCTTGATATGGAAATGGCGTTTGCGTCGCAGGAGGATGTTTTTGCAGTGATCGAAGAGGTGCTTCCTCCGGTATTCGAGAAGTACGGTACCTTTCAGACGGCATCCAAAGTGCCGTTTGTCAGGATTCCCTATCTGGAAGCGCTTGCCAGATACGGAACGGACAAGCCGGATCTCCGCATTGATCTTGTGGTACAGGACGCAACAGCACTTTTTCGGAAAACGGAATTTGCTCCGCTGCAAGAAGCAAAGGTCATCAAAGCGGTAGTGACCGACGGATATCGGGCAACGAGAAAAGAAATCGACAGGCTATGCGCAGACGTCGAGGTGGAAACCGCGAACAAGGTCTTTTGGTTCCGTCTGGATGAGAACGAAGAATTTATCGGCGGCATTTCGAAGTTTTTGGCGGATAGGAAAGCGGAAGTCATCGCCGCGCTGCAATTGAAGCCGGGAGATTTTATCGGCGTATGCGCGGGCGATGAGAGCAGTGCATGCAAGACGGCTGGCGTGCTGAGAAGAATGCTCGGCATGGCTTCCGAAGGGCATTTTAAGAGGGAACGTTATGAATTCTGCTGGATTGTGGATTTCCCGATGTACGAGATCGGTGCGGAATCCGGCGAGATGGAATTCTGCCACAATCCGTTCTCGATGCCGCAGGGCGGTCTGAAAGCGCTCAATGAACAGCCGCCGCTAGAGATCCTCGCATACCAGTATGATCTGGTCTGCAACGGCGTCGAACTGTCTTCCGGCGCGGTCAGAAACCATGATCCCGCGCTCATGGTCAAGGCGTTTGAACTGGTGGGTCTGGGCGAAGCGGATGTGAAAGCGAAATTCCCTGCAATGTACAATGCCTTTTGTTACGGAGCGCCCCCGCATGCCGGAATTGCGCCGGGTGTGGATCGCATGGTCATGCTTCTGGCAGGGGAAGACAGTATCCGCGAGGTCATTCCGTTCCCGATGAACAAGCAGGCGATGGATGTCATGATGGATGCGCCGGCTATCGTGGAACAAAAGCAGTTGGAAGACGTTCATATCCGGATCGAATTGCCGAAAGAAGAAGCATAGCGTCGGAAACAACCGAAAGCCTTCGGTTATCATCAGGAAAAAAGAAAACCCTCAAAGCCTTGCAGATGAAGCTTTGAGGGTTTTACATGAGGTCGGCGTGACAAGATTTGAACTTGCGGCCTCTACGTCCCGAACGTAGCGCTCTACCAAACTGAGCCACACGCCGATGGGGTTGTCGATGAGGCAAACCCGTCGCGAACAGTCCTAGTATATCATAAAAAAAGGAAATTTCAATAACAAAATGGCAAAAGAAACAAAAAATGAGAGAAAGATGGCGGACCATCTGGTTCTGCCCGCGGGCTATCCCTATGCGTATGAAACCCACATGCACACCAGCCAGGCGAGCAGATGCGGTGTCAACACCGGCGCGGAGGAAGCGCGTGCCTACAAGGCGGCAGGCTATACAGGCATTATTGTAACGGATCATTTCTACCACGGAAACACAGCAATCGACCGACGACTTCCGTGGAGCGACTGGGTAGAAGCGTATTGCGGCGGCTACGAGGACGCGAAAAAAGAGGGCGATCAGATCGGGCTCGACGTGTTCTTCGGCTGGGAAGCGGGTTACAACGGAACGGAGTTCCTGATCTACGGACTCGACAAGGCATGGCTGCTGTCTCACCCGGAGATCGCGGAGGCAACGATTGAGGAACAATTGCAGCTGGTGCATGCCGGCGGCGGAATCGTGATCCATGCGCATCCGTTTCGAAGAGAGCCGTACATTCCTGCGGTTTGTCTGTTTCCGGAACTGGTGGACGGGGTTGAAACGATCAATGCGACCCATTTTCACAAGGACGCCCCCCATCAAGAAGTGTTCAACACGTTGGCGCTTCACTATGCGCAGGAGCATCTCCTCCCGATGACGGGCGGCTCCGATATGCATTCTACCCGCCTTTGGTTCGGCGGAATGGCGTTTTCACGGCGGCTTCGGGACATTCACGATTTCACGGACGCGGTTATGAAGCGGGAAGGAAAGGTTCTGCTCTCCGAATACTGCAAGGGAAATGAGGCTGCGCAAGGATAATTCCGGGATAAAAAAAGCACCAACATCCCAGCCTGAATCTGAAACATCGGTACTTATAAGTGCGCGATCAGGGGCTCGAACCCTGGACACCCTGATTAAGAGTCAGGTGCTCTACCAACTGAGCTAATCGCGCAAAAACACGCTTTTTGATTGACGCAAGTGTTATTATATTATATAGATGACATAATTGCAAGCAGAAATTTGGAAATTTTTACGCCCGCCCGATCCGGGTGAAAATCATGAGAAATGAGGATTTGACGCGAGAATATGATCATTGATACGCACGCACATTATGAGGATCGTCGCTTTGACGAAGACAGAAAGGAGTTGCTTTCTTCGCTTTTATCGTCTGGCGTGGGGCTTGTCGTAAACGCATCGGCTTCCATGGAAGGAGCAAGGGCGACGCTTGCTCTGACCGAGCGTTTTGCAAATGTATACGGGATGCTCGGAATCCATCCGGAAGATGCGGGAAAGGTGACTAAGGACGATCTGCAATGGCTGAAAGCACAGTGCCGGAGAGATAAGATCGTAGCGGTCGGAGAGATCGGACTGGATTACTATTGGGAAGAGAATCCGCCGCGAGAGGTGCAATGCCTTCTCTTCCGCGAACAGATTCGGATAGCGAAAGAAGTCGGTCTGCCGATCAACGTCCACAGCAGAGATGCGGCGAAAGATACGATGGATATGATTCTGGAAGAGGACGCGCCCGCCTGCGGAGGGATCATTCATTGCTTCTCTTATTCTCCCGAAATTGCGCTGGAATATGTAAGGCTTGGCTTCTATATTGGCATTGGCGGGGTTCTGACCTTTCAAAATGCGAAGAAACTGAAAGCGGTGGCGGCTGCGGTTCCGTCGGAATCCATTGTGCTCGAGACAGACTGCCCCTATCTGGCGCCGGATCCGTTCCGCGGAAAACGAAACGACTCTTCCTATTTGACTTATGTTGTAAAAGCACTGGCACAGATCAAGGGCTGCACTGAAGAGGAAATTACGCGCATCACCGAAGAGAATGCAAGAAAGGTATATCGTCTATGGGACAACTGATTCAACCCCGAAGCACTTTTGATGTGCTGCATAAATATCAATTCAATTTTCAGAAGAAATACGGTCAGAATTTCTTAATCGATGCACGTGTCCTGGACAGAATCATGGACGCCGCCGAAATTACAAAGGATGATTTCGTAATCGAGATCGGTCCGGGCATCGGAACCATGACACAGGGTCTGTGCGAACGTGCAAGAGAGGTCGTGGCGATCGAGATTGATGCCGCGCTCATACCGATCCTCGCGGAAACACTGTCAGGCTATGACAATGTCACCGTGCTCCGTGAAGATGTGCTGAAGGTGGATCTTCCGAAGTTGATTCTTGAGAAAAACAACGGAAGACCGGTGAAAATCGTTGCCAATCTTCCCTATTATATTACGACGCCGATCATCATGGGGCTTTTGGAGGGGGGCGCGCCGATCCGGAGTATCACGGTGATGGTACAAAAGGAAGTTGCAGAGCGGATGCAGGCGGAGCCTGGCAGCAAGGACTACGGTGCGCTTTCTCTTGCGGTGCAGTTCTACGCGAAGCCGCAGATTGCGGCAAACGTTCCCCCGAATTGCTTTGTGCCGCGCCCGAAGGTGGGGTCGGCGGTGATCTGCCTGCACGCCTACGAGAAGCCGCCGGTTGAAGTGACGGATGCGAAACTGATGTTTCAATTGATCCGCGCATCGTTTAATCAGAGAAGGAAGACGCTGGTGAACGGGCTGAAGAATGCTTCCGGGCTTGATTTTCACAAAGAGGATATCCTGAAAGCGCTGTCGGAAATGGGATTGGGGGAAGCCGTGCGGGGCGAAACGCTCACGCTTTCTCAATTCGCTGACCTGTCGAATCGGCTTTTGACATTGCAAAAGACCTATGATAAACTCAAATGGAATATGTAGATATTGTTGTTCGGCGCATCGAAAAGCACAATATTTGGCATAAAACAGTATCATTTGGAGGCCGAGTGAACGCAGTTGGATAAATACGAATATCAGGTTTGTGCCGATCAGATCAAGACCTACATCGAGGAACATAGGTTCGCCGAAGCGATGGAAATCGCGGACAAGATCGATTGGAGACGTGTGAAATCCGTATCGATGTTGTGTGCCGTGAGTGAGGTCTACAAATTAAACAAGAAATATGATGAGAGCCGGGAGATACTTCTTCTGGCTTATGAACGTTATCCGGAAAGCAGAACGATTGTCTATGCGATGTGCGAACTTGCCATCAAAATGAACGACGTTGTGGCGGCGGTGGAATATTACAAACAGTATGTGCGCTTAGCTCCCGAAGATACGAACAGTTACATTCTGCTCTATAAGATTTATGAAGCGCAGGACGTGACGCTTGAGGAGCGGATCCAGGTGCTTGAAGAGTTCAAAAAACGCGATTATCGCGAGAAATGGGCGTATGAACTGGCATACCTTTATCATAAGGTAGGGCAGGAGTCCAAATGCGTTGCGGAATGTGATGAACTGATCCTGTGGTTCGGTGAGGGAAAATATGTCCGCAAGGCAATGGAACTCAAGATGGAGCATGCCGAACTGACGCCGGAGCAGAAACGGAAATATGAGGGAACGCCGCAGCAGCAGATCGTAGAGGCTTATGGAGAGCCGATCCGAACGGCATATACCGGAGAGATTCCGAATCAACAGATCTATGATTCTTACGCAGAGCCTTACGGGCAGCAGGGCTATGCGCCATATCAGCCCGCGCAACAGGGGCTTCCTTACGGGCAGCCGGAATACGGCAACGAGATTCAGGTTGCTCCCGTCAATACCAATACCGGACTTTACAGCACCATGAATTTACAGGAAGAACTTGCCAGAAGCATGGAAGAGTTCATTGGAGCCGAGGGGCGGGATCCGTACGGAAATCCTTATGGCACCGAATCTGCGTCCGGTTTTCTTCCGCAAACCGATGTTTTGCAGCAAATGTATGGGCAAGGCGGCGAGCAAATGCAGTATACGCCGCAGAATGCTGCACCGATGTTTGAAGATCGGTTTTACGGACAGCAGACGGTTACGGGGCAGATTTACCCGGAGCAGTCTTACGAACAGCCGCAGCAGTTTGACAACCGGGGATACGAAGCACAGCAGCCGATTGCGGAACCGCCGAAACCCAAAGAAATTGTCCCGATTTCCATAGAGAAGAAATACGAGTCGATTCTTTCGCAGGAATACGACGGTCAGATTTCCCTCTCTCTCCCCGACAACGACATGGTCGAGAAGCAGATCACGGGGCAGTTGAATCTGGATGATATTCTCGGCGGATGGGCGAACAGAAAGCGCGAAAAGGAAGAGAAAGATCAGAAAGAATACGAGAAGATGAAACGCCAGAAGGCAGAGGCCAGAAGGCGTGAACTTCAGAATACAACGGACATCATGTCGAAACTGGAAGGCGTGATTCCCGGTGCGCCCGCAGCGGATGTGACCTATCCTTCGACAGAACCCGCCGAACCGATCCTGACGGCAACGGGCGCGGTACACGGAACGATGCCCTCCGGCAGAGTGCTTACTCTGGAAGACGAATACGGCGGAAACATGGCGAAGATCCGCGAAGAAGAGGAAGCCATTCTCGCAGAGCGCAAGACCGGTCCGATTCCGGCGGAGGAAGCGCCTGAAATCGAAACATCTGAAACGGAAGCGTCCAAGACCGAAGCGTCGGATGTTGGAGATGAAACTGCAGAAAGCGTTCTGGAAGAAGCAAATATCGAAACGGATCGGATTGAATCGGATCCTATTGAAGCAGAACAAACAGAAACGGAGTCAGGATCAGAGACGTTGGAGGAAGCGGTCGCAGAAGAAATGACCGGGGAAAGCACAGAGACGCCCGAACAGGATCCGATGCTTCCGTTCAGCGATACCGATTACGGCGAAGTGGAAGAAATCGAAGACATTGAGCAGCCGGATGATCTGGATGAGATCCTCAAGACCAGCAATATGCCGTTCGAGGAGATCGAACGGATAGCGCAGGAAAGATATGAGGCGGGACTGGAGCAGGAAGAAGCCGCTGCCGCGCAGGAAGCGCCTGTCAGAATGAATCACCCCAGTTATATGACGTTAGAGGACGCCGTGAAGAGCAAGCGGGAATTCAATGAAGCGGAGCAGAAGATTTTCATCCGTTTTGAGGGAAATGAGCCGCTGAAAGCGCAGATTGTAGAAGCGATGGATATGCTCAGTATGGAACCGGGGCACGGAAACGTCGTTGTTCTGGGATCGGATCTGTGCGGACGGAAAGAGCTGGCATTAGATATTGTCAAAGCGATCCAGAGCCGAGATCAGATTTTCTCCGGCAAGGTTGCCAAGATCTCCGGAGAAGCCCTAAATAAGAAGAATATTCCGATTACCATTAAGAAATTGCGAAAGGGCGCGCTGATCGTTGAGAACGCAGGCGGCTTGACCATGGAATCAATGAATATCATTACCGAAGCGCTGCTGCAGGAAACCGAACCTGTGCTGGTGGTTTTAGAGGGATCGGAAGACAGCGTCGGACCGCTCCTGAATGTGAACCGGATGATACAAAGGGTGTTCGATGCACGAATCAATATCGCGGCATACAGCAATGACGACCTGGTGGCGTATGGAAGAGGTTACGCAAAGGAGCAGGAATACAGCATCGACGATATGGGTGTCCTTGCGCTTTACACCAGAATCGGAGAGATGCAGACACTGGATCATGTAGTTTCAGTGGATGAGGTAAGCGATATTGTGGATGCCGCCATTAAACATGTTGACCGTAAGAATATGGCTCATTTCATGGATGTTCTACTTGCAAAGCGATATGACGATGAGGATTATATCGTATTAAGAGAGAAAGATTTTATCTTCTAAAGGGGGATCTATGGCAAAGGAAATGAAGCAGACGCCGTTTGTGACGGAGTACGATCAGTATCTGTTTGGAGACGGAACGCATTACGAGATCTATAAGAAGCTCGGTGCACATCCGTGCAGGAAAGATGGGCTTGACGGCGTTTACTTTGCGGTCTGGGCACCGAATGCCCGCGCAGTCAGCGTAGTGGGAGATTTCAACGACTGGTTGGAAGACGAGAATCCCATGACGCGTCTGGATCCTTTGGGAATCTATGAGACCTTTATTCCGGAATTGTCCGAGGATGAATTGTATAAATATGTTGTTGTTGCGCCGGACGGATCGCGCCATTACAAGGCGGATCCATTCGCAAACAAAGCGGAGTTGCGACCCGGCACGGCATCAATCGTTACCGACATTTCCAAAATCAAATGGAGCGATGCATCTTGGTTGAAAACGCGCTCCGAACAAATCATACAGACGGAACCGATGGCGATTTATGAGTGCCATATCGGATCATGGATGCGTCATCCCGGCAGAATGGACGACGGGTTCTATACCTATCGCCAGTTTGCGGATCGAATCACGGAATATCTTCTGGATCTCCACTATACGCACGTGGAACTGATCGGAATTGCGGAGTATCCGTTTGACGGCTCCTGGGGCTATCAGGTGACCGGCTACTACGCACCTACCACCAGATACGGTTCGCCGGAGGATTTCGCCTACCTTGTAAACAAACTTCACAGAAACAATATCGGCGTAATTCTGGATTGGGTGCCCGCACATTTCCCGAAGGATGAACACGGGCTTGCCAATTTCGACGGAACTCCGCTGTTTGAGTATGCGGATCCGAGAAAGGGAGAGCATCCGGACTGGGGAACCAAAATCTTCGACTACGCAAAGAACGAGGTGAAGAATTTCCTGATTGCGAATGCGATCTTCTGGTGTCGCGAGTTCCATATCGACGGTTTGCGCGTCGATGCAGTTGCGTCCATGCTCTATCTTGACTACGGCAAGGAAGACGGACAATGGGTTGCGAACAAGTACGGCGACAACAAGAATCTCGAAGCGATCGAGTTCTTTAAGCATCTGAATTCCGTTCTGTGCGGAATGTTCCCGGGCGTGGTTACCATTGCGGAAGAATCCACTGCCTGGCCTGGCGTGACCGAGCCTCCCGAGAACAACGGACTCGGCTTTTCCTTCAAATGGAATATGGGATGGATGCATGATTTCTGCGACTATATGAAACTGGATCCGATTTTCAGAAAAGATAATCACTACAAGATGACCTTTGCGATGAGTTATAACCGGTTTGAGAATTATATTCTGGTGCTGTCTCATGATGAGGTCGTCCATTTAAAATGCTCGATGCTGAATAAAATGCCGGGCTATTATTCGGATAAATTTGCAAATCTTCGGGTCGGTTATACCTATATGCTCGGTCATTCCGGCAAGAAACTTCTGTTTATGGGGCAGGAATTCGGTCAGGATGCGGAATGGAGCGAGAAGAAGGAACTGGATTGGACGCTTCTGGAGGATTCGCTTCATTCGGGTCTGCAAAATTATGTCAGGGAATTGCTTGCAATCTATTCCAAATATCCCTGCATGTATGAATTGGACAGAGATCCGGAGGGCTTCCTTTGGATCAATGCGGATGATACCTACCAGAGCACATACAGCTTTGTCAGGTATGGCAAGAACCGGAAGAACAGCCTTCTGTTTGTCATGAATTTCACGCCGATCGAACGGGTGGATTTCAGAGTCGGAGTGCCGGAACCAAAGAAGTACAAACTGCTTCTGAATTCTGATGAGGAACGCTTCGGCGGGAACGGTGCGGAGCGGGAAGAGTGGTATGCCGCAGAGGAAATTTCATGGGATACACAGGAATATTCGATTGCTTATCCGCTTCCGGCTTATGGCGCAGCGATCTTTCTGTTCTGACGGAGGTATTGATCGAAGAAGTTTAAAACATATCAAGAAATATCTCATTACAAAACGAAATCAAAGATGCTTTTCATTACACGTAACATGGATACAGGAAAGGACAGCAAATCTTTAGGAGGGGTGTTATGAAGAGAACCATCAAAAATGAGATCAGTCTGATCGCGGTAGTCAGCCTGCTTGTTGTGACGCTTGTGTGAGGTCGTTTCCACGGGAGTTCTTTATAAGAACATTTCGGATCACTCGCACGAGTACATCATCATGGAAGCGTCAACAAACGCCAAGTTTATTCATGACTGGATTGAAAAGCAGGGTGAGACGCTCATGCAGATTTCTTATGCGATTGAGGCTATGGATGCGGCAACGGTTCCGGAATTGCAGACTTATCTCGGAAAGTGTTTGAGCAGCAGCGACAGCGCTCTGATGTATTATCTCTGTACGTTGGAGTATCCGACAACGGCGTACATGGCAGGGGGCGAAACGATCGAACTTGACTTCCGGACACGCGGTTGGTGGATCGAAACGATTGCGGCGCAGAGTATGTATTTTACGGATCCGTATGTAGATGCGGCAACCGGCGGCATGGTCATTTCGATCGCGCAGCCGTTGCAGTTTCACGGATACCAGACGGTGCTGCTGGCGGATTTCAAGTTGGATGTGCTTTTGGAGAAGGTCAACAATATTGACGATAATATGAGCATTCAGGGCTTCCTTCTCACTTCGGACGGATCAGCGCGTCAAGCGACGTCGTTTCAAACGATACGGAAGAGGTTCTGCATGACGTGAACGATTTGAAGGATACGGTGGAAAAACTGAAGATTTAATTCGACTTTAGAAAAAA
>CAZNCH010000008.1:0-4639 GCA_964571555.1 uncultured Lachnospiraceae bacterium
GGCGGCTTTTCTGCGTTTCGGCGACCGGCTCTATCTGCTTCCGAAGGATGCGCCGTCTCTGAAAGGCTTGCGGGTGCTGCGTCCGGGTCTGCAGCTGGGTTCCTTCCGCAAGAACCGCTTTGAGCCTTCGCATGCGCTGGCACTGCACCTGCAATCGACCGATGCGGTCAATATCATCTCTTTTCCATCCGCTTCACCCGCAATCAACGCCTATTTAAACGGTCAGATCTATCGTCCGACCGTGGAAGTGAAGGAAGGGGAGTGTGTGCACGCCGAGGGGGTTCGGATTCTGATGCGCGATCTGCATGCTCCGTGGACGCTGGTGCTTGCGGACGAGTTTCCGATCGGCTGGAGCAAGTTTGCGGGCGGCGTGTTTAAGAACCATTATCCGCGCGGATTACGCAGAAACAATTGACAAAAGAAACCGCATAAAATATAGTTAAAGTGATATGTACAATACATATTACAAATATATTACGGTGGTGTTTGCTCCATGATTTTTCAGAGTTTAAACGGAACATGGATGATGAATGAAAAGGGTTCGGAGGCCTTCATCGAGGCGAAAGTTCCGGGCTCTGTTTTGTCTGCCCTTTTGGTACAGCACAGGATCAGAGATCCGTATTTCGGCACGAACGAATTCAAAATGCAGGATCTGTTCCGGCGGGATTATTTTTTTACGAGAGAATTCGATGTGATTCCGGAACTGCTCGAACAGGACAGGGTGCGTTTGTGCTGCAAGGGAATCGATACGATTGCCAACATTTACCTGAATCAGATGCCGGTCGGTTCGACTTCCGATATGCACAGAACCTATGATTTTGAGGTCAAAGAGTTCCTGCATCCCGGCAGGAACGTGATCACGGTGGAATTGTTGTCTCCGGTGGAATACATTGAGAACTACCATCCCGGTTACGACAAGGACATCCGTCACGTGCCCGAGGGGGCGATTGCCGGCGCGCAGTTTTTAAGGAAGGCGCATACGATGTTCGGCTGGGATTTCTGCGCGAAACTGCCGGATGGCGGGATCTGGCGAAGCATCGATCTGATCGGATACAGCCTGATTCATGTGGACGACGTTTCCATTATCCAGCACCATGAGAAGAAAAACGTACGTCTTGAGATTCGGGTACATGCGGAACTCTTCCGCAGAGGGCCTTACATCATTCAGGCGGAACTGCGTCCCCCGCAGGGACGGATCATGGCGATTACGGAGACCATGACCGGAAACGACTGCGTGTTGTATATGGATGTGGAGAGCCCGAAGCGTTGGTGGCCGAACGGCTACGGCGATCATCCGATCTATGAGGTGACCGTGCATGCGCTCGATATGAACGGAAATGAATGGGACAGCAAAATGATCCGCATCGGACTCCGCACGATCACGATTTCGCAGGAGCGGGATGAGTTCGGGAATGAATTCGCGTTCAGGGTCAACGGGATTAAAATTTTTGCCATGGGAGCGAATTATGTGCCGGAGGACGCCATCTATCCTTTCATTACCAGAGAGAAGATCGATTATCTCTTGCGCAGCGCGGTCAAGTGCAACTTCAACACGATTCGGGTTTGGGGCGGCGGCTATTATCCCTCGGATGATTTCTATGACCTGTGTGACGAATACGGACTGATTGTATGGCAGGATATGATGTTTTCTTCGAATCTGTACGAATTGACGGAAGATTTCAAGAAGAACGTCGAGGCGGAAGCCATTGACAATATTTCCAGATTCCGACACCATCCGTGTATCGGCTTGATCTGCGGCAACAACGAGATTGAGGACGCGATTGCGGAGGGATCTCTCGCGGATCATTCCGATGCGCTGAAAAACGATTATTTGCAGATCTTCGAGGCGATCTTTGCGGATATCGCGGCTCGCTATGCCCCGCAGATTTTCTATTGGCCGTCCTCGCCTTCTTCGGGCGGGCAGTTTATGGAACCGAACAGTGAACTGGCGGGGGATGCGCATATTTGGGACGTCTGGGATGAGAACAAGCCGTTTTCTTCCTATCATACCCATGCGCCGCGATTCTGCACGGAGTTCGGCATGCAGTCGTTCCCTTCCATCAAGACGGTGGAAACCTTTACGACGGACTCCGATCAGAACGCCTTCTCCGAGGTTATGGAAGCGCACCAGAAGAACGGCGGCGCAAACGGGAAGCTCTTGTCCTATCTGTCGCAGAATTTCCTCTATCCGAAGGATTTCGAAAGTTTCCTGTATGTGACGCAGCTGCAGCAGGCGATTGCGGTGAAACGCGGCGTTGAGCATT
Organism: uncultured Lachnospiraceae bacterium; assembly: GCA_964571555.1. Taxonomy (GTDB): domain Bacteria; phylum Bacillota; class Clostridia; order Lachnospirales; family Lachnospiraceae; genus UBA2868. The sequence goes on from CAZNCH010000008.1 coordinate 2,265, forward strand.
TCAGAAGGCTGCGCGGACGTACGATGGGAACGCTGTATTGGCAATTGAACGACAACTGGCCGGTGGCGTCATGGTCGAGCATTGACTATTTCGGTCGATGGAAAGCGCTGCAATATATGGCGAAGAACTTCTATGCGCCGGTTGCCGGTTCGATCTTGCGGGACGGCTCCAATGTTTCGGTCTTTATTCAGAACGAGACCAGAGACTATGAGATGCGCAGGGTGAAAATCAGCCTGCAGACCTTTGATTTCCGCATGCTGCATGAAGCGGAATATGAAGTGGACGTGAAGCCGGGAGAGCCGCTGCTCGTCTGCGAACTCGATTACAGCACCTACATCGACGGGATTGCCAATTCTGTCTTTATGGAAGCGGTGTTTATCGATGATAACGACAATGTGCTTTCTTCGGAGATCGAGGTCTTTGTTCCCTATAAGCATCTGGCACTGGAAGCCTCGAGTATTTCTTATTCGGTGATCGAATTGCAGGATGAATATGTGATCCGTATGATGTCCGGCGGCTTTGCGGCGTTTGTGGAACTGGATCTGAAACAGGCGGACGCGGTTTTCTCCGAGAATTATTTCCACTTAACTTCCAAGCGTGAGAAAGCGGTACACTTAAAGAAGTCGGACATCCGCTACTTGAATTACGGCGTGCCCGAGATCCAGAACGGCTTCGAACTGGAACAGCAGCTTGTAATCAGAACGCTGCGGGATACCTATTTATGAGAAACAAATTACCGAAGGATGCAATGATACTGCTCAGTTTCGTGAACATGAAACTGCGTGATTTTTACCCGAGTCTGTCCGCCCTGTGCGAGGATCTGGAACTTTCCGCGGACGAACTCAAGGAGCGGCTGAAAGAGATTGATTACGAATACGATGAAACGTTGAACAGGTTTGTGTGATGGATATGGATTTGTTCTCTTATGTGAGAGAGACGAACAAGGAAAAGGAAGCGCCGCTGGCGGCGAGAATGCGACCGACCACGCTGGATGAGGTGGTCGGGCAGGAGCATATCCTCGGGCAGGATAAGTTGCTGTATCGCGCCATTCGGGCGGATCAGCTGAGTTCCGTCATTTTCTACGGCCCTCCCGGTACCGGCAAGACGACGATTGCCAAGGTGATTGCGAATACGACCAGCGCGGTGTTCAAGCAGTTGAACGCAACCGCCGCCGGCAAAAAGGATATGGAGGCGGTGGTTGAGGAAGCGAAGCAGACCCTCGGGATGTACCGGAAGAAGACGATTCTGTTTATCGACGAGATTCATCGCTTCAACAAGGGGCAGCAGGACTTTCTTCTGCCTTATGTGGAGGACGGAACGGTCATTCTGATCGGTGCGACAACGGAGAACCCTTATTTCGAGGTGAACGGCGCACTGATTTCCCGTTCCCGCATTTTCGAACTCAAGCCGCTGTCGATCGAGAATATCAAGACGCTGATCAGGCGCGCGGTCTATGACAGTGAAAAGGGCATGGGCGCTTATCATGCCGAAATTGACGACGATGCGGTGGAGTTCCTCGCGGATGTTTCCGAGGGGGATGCGAGATCCGCGCTCAACGCGATTGAACTCGGCATTATGACGACGGAGCGAAATGATGCGGGTGTGATTCGGATTACGCTTGCGGTTGCAAGCGAATGTATTCAGCGCCGGGTCGTGCGCTATGACAAACAGGGAGACAACCATTACGACACCATATCCGCTTTCATTAAGAGCATGCGCGGCTCCGATCCGGACGCCGCAGTCTTCTATCTGGCAAGAATGCTGGATGCGGGTGAGAGCGTCACCTTCATCGCGAGACGCATCATGATCTGCGCTTCCGAGGACGTCGGGAATGCGGATCCGCAGGCGCTGGTCGTTGCGGTCAGCGCAGCGCAGGCGGTGGAACGGATCGGAATGCCGGAAGCCCAGATCATCCTGTCGCAGGCGGCGGCGTATGTTGCCTGTGCGCCGAAGAGCAATTCCGCGGTGAATGCGATTTTTGAAGCCATGCAGGCGGTGCATGAGACGGCGCAGATTACGATACCGACGCATTTGCAGGATTCGCACTACAAGGGCGCTGCAAAACTCGGACGCGGGAAGGGCTATCTCTATGCGCACGATTACCCCAATCATTACGTGGAGCAGCAATATCTGCCCTACGAACTGACGGGCAGAGAGTTCTATCACCTCTCCGACAGCGGTTACGAACGTAAGATCAAGGAACACATGAAGTTCATCAAGGGCAAATAGAGCCTGCCTTGCGATCCGCGATGAGAGAAGCATTTACTGATGCGCTTTCAGTTTCTCCGCTTCTACATTTAATTCCCCAACCAACATATTGATATGTGAAACGCTTTCCTGGTTGTTGCGGCTGATATCTACGGTTTCTGCGGCAT
>CAZNCH010000008.1:4739-41105 GCA_964571555.1 uncultured Lachnospiraceae bacterium
TCCGGCTCTTGCCGCTTCTATGGAAGCGTTGAGCGCCAGCAGACTGGTCTGAGAAGCGACGTTGGTAATGATGTCCGTAATGGAATTCATCTCGGCAGCGGTCTGCCGGAAGGTGTCGAGCACGCTTGCAACGTTTTTGCCCGCATTATCGACTTCTGCGGTCAATCGGTTCATTCTGGAAATGTTCTCCTGACCGATCGCAACCGCATCTGAGGTAACGCCGACATTCTGCGCGATGGTTCCGGCGGATGATTCCAGGGTCTCGATATGACCGGAGATGGCGGCGGTCTGCACGAGCTGGTGCTGCGCTTCTTCTGCGGATTCGCCGGTTCCCTGACTGACCTCTTCCATGGAGTCCAGAGTATGGTCGATGGAATCTTTTAAGATCGACATTTCATCGGAAAGAGAAACGGCGATTTCGGTTACGCCGCCGGCGATCTTCAGAACCTCACAAAGCAGGGCTTCGGTCTTGTCGCAGTTGGACTTTTCGCACCCAGTTCTCGCACATTGTGTCCTTCCCGATGCATGAATTGATCTTTCATATTTTTCTCCCCCCGTTCATTTATTTGTAGCAATTTACTGCAGCATGTAAAAAATACTTAATAATTTCACCATAAATAACACAAAGAATAAATATTTGTTGTTAAAATTAGTAAAAAAATGATTTTCACAAATTTCTTGCGTGAAATTGACATAATGTGGTACAATAAATACCCGGGAAAGGCAATCGGATACACAGTTTCATGTAAGGATTCACAGCGTTTGTAATAAAAGTATCTCATCATATAAGCACCATAATATGAAGTATCACAGCAACTGCGGGGAAGGAGGTTCCCGATGCAAATCGATACCGTCAATTCGAATCTTAGCCGGGTTCCCGTTTCGGAAGAAGCCGGACGCAACCTGAATGTTGACAGGGTTTCCGTTTCGGAAGAAATTGAGCGCAGACAGAGGGTCAGTGCGCAGGAGACTTCGGTGCAGGAAGTTCGTGCGCCCCGAAATGAGGGCGACGTGAGAGAGAAGGTCTATGGAGAGGTGCTTGGCTTTAGCGAGGATGGGGATACCGTGGCTGCCGGAGAAAAAGCGTTGGAAGCGCTTCAGGACGGTCTGGTGTTCCTGCGTGAGGACACAACAGAGAATCTGAACCGACAGGAAACGCCGGTACGACAGGAGACGCCGCACAGACAGGAAATAGAGAACCGCCGGGAAACGTCGACGCGACAGGACAAGGCAGATGCGGAACACGACGTCGAATCCCTGCGCAGTTACACGAAAGATCAACTCGAAAGTCTGTATGTCAGGGGTGAGATTTCCAAGTTCCGATTGGAGCAGGAAGAAGCGCGGCGCGAGATGCTGACGAAGCGGGAGAGCAGAGCGGAAGATACCGCGAAGCAGGATGCGCAGGATGCGGCGCTGCGTGAGACCCTGGAGGAAAACGACCGTTTGGCACAGATGATTGGTTCCGCGGTCGGAAAGAGCGAGGAAGCGATCAGGGGGATGCAGGCATTGAACGATGCGGCGGAGAATGATCGTCTCGACCTGATGCGTCGGATTATGGGGCTGAACTGAACCCGTTTTCCGAACGAAGATTCAATTCACACCATTGTCCGAAAATATTTTATGTGAAATCAGCCCGCAGATTTCTCTTAACGCTTTGCCGCGGTGGCTGATTCGGTTCTTTTCTTCCGTGGACAGTTCGGCGCTGGTGCAGCCGTATTCCGGCAGATAGAAAATGGGATCATAGCCGAAGCCGTTTTCTCCGGCTTCCCGGTAGCCGATCCGTCCTTCCATGGTGGCTCTGACCACGGTTTCGGAACCGTCCGGAAAGGCGGCGGCGCAGGCGCAGACGAATCTGGCGCTTCGTTTTTCGTCGGGAACGCCGTGCAGGCGGTTGATTAAGTTGGCATTTTTGATTCGGTAAGAGGTGTCTTCTCCCAGATATCTTGCCGAGTAGACGCCGGGCTCCTTGTTCAGCCAGTCGATTTCGAGACCGGAATCATCCGCCAGTGTGAGCAAACCGGTCTCCCGACAAACGGTTCTTGCCTTGATGAGCGCATTTTCCTCAAAGGTAGCGCCGTCTTCAACGATCTCTTTCGTGACATTCGCTTCCTTTAAAGAGAAAACTTCCACATCCACATCCTTTAGAATCTCTCGAATCTCTCGCAGTTTCCCCTGATTCGAAGTTGCGAAAACCAGTTGTTTCATTCGATGTCTCCTTGTAATAGATGATTGTACCCCGTTCTTTTCCGTTTCTGTCGGGCGGCCGTTTCAGATACGGTTGCATTCTCTGAGCGAGGTTTCCCTCGGTGCGGTGCGTCCGGGCGGTTTCGGACCCAAGAATTGATAATAATAGGTCTTCATCATCCCGTTATAGATCTTTCGGTTCTTATCCGCTCTTCGTCCGATGAAGTTTTCGACGTCGGGGTAGCCGGTGATCACATAAAGCGACCATGCGTCGAGCGCCTTGTAACGATCCGCCAGTTCCCGATAGAGTTCCGGCAGAACTTCTTTCTCGCCGATGCGCTCGCCGTAGGGCGGGTTCGTCACGATGAAGCCGTACTTCTTCGGGTGCGATAACTGGGAAACCGGACGCTTCTGAAAATGGATCAACTGCGCAACGCCCGTCATTTCCGCGTTTTCTCTGGCGGCTTTGATCACGTCTCCGTCAATGTCATAGCCTTGAATATCCGTTTCGACGTCAAGATTCAGCAGGTCGTTCGCCTCGTCGATCGCACGGTACCAGCATTTGCGATCGATCAGGTTCTTCCAGTCCTGAGAGAGGAAATCACGGTTCATGCCGGGCGCCATGTTGGCGGCGATCATTGCGGCTTCGATGGGGATCGTGCCGCTGCCGCAGAAAGGATCGACCAGAATCCGGTCTTTGTTCCATGGCGTCAGAAGCAGCATTGCGGCAGCGAGATTCTCCGCAACGGGCGCCTTGCTCACAAGCTTGCGATAGCCCCTTTTGTGCAGGGATTCTCCGGTCGTATCGAGTCCGATCGTGACCGTGTCTTTCATCAAAAAGACGCGGAACGGATAGGAAGCGCCGTTTTCCTCAAACCACGAAACAGGATAAACATTTTTTAATTCTTCCACCATTGCTTTCTTGATGACGGATTGAATGTCGGAAGGGGAAAAGAGTCTGCTTTTGATGCTGGCAGCCTTGGCTACCCAGAATTTCCCGTCTTTCGGGATATAGTCTTCCCAGTGAATTGCCTTTACGCCTTCGAACAGTTCGTCGTAGGTCGTCGCGGAGAAGCAGGCGCACTTGATGAGGACGCGTTCGGCGGTTCGCAGGAAAATATTGGCTCTTGCGACGGCTTGCGCATCTCCCTGAAAATAGACCTTGCCGTCTTCTACTTTGATGATTTTAAGCCCAAGGTCAAGGATTTCCTTTTTCAGTACGGCTTCCATGCCGAAATGGCAGGGGGCGATCAGTTCATAGATCATTTGCATTCCTTCCGGTGATAAACAGTACTGTAGCCCGATGGGGGAACCAACGGGCTACGATGAGGGGAGTATAAATAATTAATAAGGGGTCGTAAATAAGGATCCTTTGAAGGGTAGACCCTTGTTTACATTGACAATTATACCGCTGAAAAACGGAAAAAACAAGTGATTTTGAAAACTAGTAGCAAGGAAATTTTTGACAACAACATTTTGTAGTTTTATACTGAAAATCATGACGGGGCAGGTTGGATCATACCTGAATTTGCAAAAATTATCATTGCCCCGACGCGATGCAAATTATCCGGAACGGAGGAGAAGATGGATCAAAAAGAAGTTGCGCTGAACATGCATGCGGAATGGAACGGGAAGATTGAAGTGAACTGCAGGCCGAAACTGGAAACGATGGCTGACTTGGCGGTTGCCTATACGCCAGGAGTGGCGGAGCCCTGCCTGAAAATCAGTGAGGATCCGATGCTTTCCTATCGATATACGCGCAGAGGAAATCTGGTTGCGGTTGTGACGGACGGTACCGCGGTTCTCGGTCTCGGCGACATCGGTCCCGAAGCCGGAATGCCGGTGATGGAAGGGAAATGTTGTCTCTTCAAGCGTTTTGCCGATGTGGATGCGATACCGCTCTGCATCCGCAGCAAAGACGTCGATGAGATTGTCAACACGGTCGCGCTGCTTGCGGGATCTTTCGGCGGCATCAATTTAGAAGATATCGCTGCGCCGCGCTGTTTCGAAATTGAAAGTAAGTTGAAAGAACGCTGTGATATTCCGGTTTTCCACGACGATCAGCACGGTACGGCGGTTGTTGTGCTGGCAGGATTGATCAATGCGCTCAAGGTAGTGGGGAAGCGCATCGGGGAAGTGAAGGTGATTGTAAACGGCGCGGGTTCCGCAGGGATTGCGATCACAAAACTTCTGCTGCGCGCAGGGCTTGCGAACGTCATTCTCTGTGATCGGTTCGGCGCTATCTGTGAGGGCATGGAAGAGCTTAACGTTGCACAGGCGAAGATGGCGCAGCGCACCAACCGCATGTTTGCGCGCGGAACCTTGCGGGACGTCATCGTCGGAGCCGACGTATTTATCGGCGTATCCGCCGCAGGCGTTCTGACGCCTGAAATGATCGCTTCCATGCAGAACGATCCGATCATCTTCGCAATGGCGAATCCGGTTCCGGAGATCATGCCGGAAGAAGCGACTGCGGCGGGGGCTGCCATCGTCTGCTCCGGACGAAGTGATTACCCGAATCAAATCAACAATGTATTGGCGTTCCCCGGTATTTTCCGCGGTGCGCTTGATGTACGCGCGAAAGACATCAACGAGGAAATGAAACTGGCGGCGGCGTTCGCGATTGCGGATACGGTGACGGATGCAAAACGATGTGCGGACTATATCATCCCGACCGTTTTCGATCCCGCAGTGGCTTCGGCAGTCGCAAAGGCGGTCGCTAAAGCGGCGCGTGAGAGCGGCGTGGCAGGAATCTAATCCCGGACGCAGGGGTGATCCGGAATCAAAACGAACTGAAATAAAAATGATCTGAAATACGAACGATCCGAAACAGACGCAACTATGCTATAATTCTTTATAGGTATAGGTATAGGTATAGGTATAGGTATAGGTATAGGTATAGGTATAGGTATTAAGTGAAAATATAAGTATGAGTACAAGCCTGCGGAATGACGCCGACAACATCATAATCAAGACACTGGAGTCCGTGAAAGTGCAGGGAGATGCAAACGGGCTCTATCTTCCGATCCGAAGGAAAGATGTGGAGGCGGGTCATGCCGCTTTTTCGCTTCCGCAAGCCCTGCAGGTCGCAAGCGGAAAGCGGATGCGCGCAGAGGGCGGAATCTATATCGTTGCCGTCGGAAAAGCGGGCTGGCAGATGTGCGACGCTGCGATACACGCGCTGCACTCCGCGGGCAGATCCTTTGAAAAGGGCGTTGTGATCACGAAGTACGGACATGCCCTGCATGCGCTGGACGGAATTGCCTGCTACGAAGCGGGACATCCGGTTCCCGACGACAATTCCTATTCATCGACCGAAGCGGTCATTCGGTTGGTTTCGAATCTGCGTGCAGAGGATACCGTCTGGTTTCTGATCTCGGGCGGCGGCTCGGCGCTCTTCGAAAAACCGCTGCTTCCGCCCTGCGAATTACAGGATATTACAAAACAATTACTTGCCTCGGGCGCAGATATTACAGAGATCAATGCGATCAGAAAACGGCTTTCCGCCGTGAAAGGCGGGCGATTTGCGCAGATATGCGCACCGGCGCGTATCAAAACGGTGATTCTCAGTGATGTGATCGGCGATCCGCCGGATATGATCGCTTCCGGACCCGCTTTTCCCGACCGCTCCACCTGTCAGGACGCACTCGCCGTCGTTTCGAAATACGGGCTGAAACTCAGCGAAGAAGCCCTGTGTTGTCTTCACACGGAGACGCCGAAAGACCTTCCGAATGCGTGCCTTGAAGTGATCGGAAATGTTTCCGATCTTTGTCATGCCGCAGCGGACGCCTGCAGTTCATTGGGCTATGAACCCAGGATTCTGACGGATCATCTTAACTGTGAGGCGAGGGAAGCCGGAAGGCGGCTTGCGGAGTGTGCGGTCGCCCTTGCCGGGGAAGAAAGGAACCCGAACCGGAAATACGCGCTCATCCTTGGCGGCGAGACGGTGGTGCATTTGAAAGGAACGGGGCTTGGCGGAAGGAATCAGGAGTTGGCGCTGTCTGCGGGACTGACACTGCACCGGCTTTATCATGAGAACGCCGTTTTCGATTTCAACGCATGCGATCCTGGTACGTTTGATTTCGAACTGTTCGATCATGGAATGACACCGAGCGGCGAATCGATGACCCATACGGTCAACAATTTCAAGGTCAATCGTTTCGAGCATATGGAAATTGCGGTATTTTCCTTGGGTTCCGACGGTACGGACGGCCCGACGGACGCGGCGGGCGGCTATGTTGACGGAGATACGGTTGCGAAACTGGAAGCAACGGGAATGAATGCGGCGGCATCTCTTGCGGACAATGATTCCTATCACGCGCTTGCGGCAGTCGGCGGACTGCTGATGACGGGCGCTACGGGTACCAATGTAAACGACGTCGCAATTGCGCTCATCAGACCGAAACACGGACGGGAAAATTGAAAGATATGCAGGGAGGATGAACAACCATGGGCATAGGAATTGCGTTGGGGGCGGTTGCGCTCATTGCGGCGGTGATCGTGATCGGAAAGGTTTCGCAGGCGACAAGCGGGATTGCGACCCTGCTTGCGGCGATCAGACATACGGATTTCACCGAACTGGAAGCGGAATATGAGACTACGCCGAAATCGGTCAGCGGGATGACGTCGCTCTGCATCCCCAGAATCACGGCGGATTTCCCTGAGTTCAACTGGTACGAGTTCAAGCAGAAGGCGGAAAACATGCTGCTTTCCGCGTTTCGTGCGATTTCGGAAGAGGATGCTTCACTGGTGCAGAACGCGTCGCACGACCTTCGCACGCAGATTGCTCTTTTGATCAGCGCCAATCGGGACGCCCATGTCCATGAAATTTATCGGGACGTTCAGATTCATCAGACGGAGATTCGGGATTATCGCAGACAGGGAGGAACCTGCATCATCACGCTGCAGTCTGCGGTCGGTTTCCTGCATGCTCTGACCAGAGACGGCAGCGCCGTTGACGGCAACGACGTCCGTAAATGTCAGAAACGCTATGACATCGAACTGCTCTACGTGCAGGATGTATCGCGGGTTTCCGACGGGCAGAAGACGCTTGGGAGCACCTGCCCCAACTGCGGCGCGCCGAGCAGGGATCTGGGCAGCAAGGTCTGCGCTTACTGCGGCTGTCAACTGACCGAAATCAATGTGCGCGTCTGGAGCATCAATCGTTATACCGAGGTATAGGAAAGGTCTTCCGTGAATGCCAGATAGGAATTGCAGTACCTTCGGTCGTCCGTCACTTCCCGTCCGAACCAGCAAGGCGGGAGGAAGGCATTCGCTTCGTCAATGGACGAAAACTCCACTTCCGCTACGATCAGCGGAGCAAAGGGCGCTTCGAAGCAATCCAGTTCGATCGTGTATTCCTGATAAGGGATCAGGATGCGCTTCTTGCGGATGAGCCTGCTGTCGGTTTTGGCGGCCAAGGTTTCGTAGGCTTCCTTCGTTAAGGGCAGGTTGTATTCCTCGTGGGCGAGCGTGCCTTTTCCTTTATAGGTCAGAAAATAAAGTTCATCCTGCTTTCGCACGCGGATGGTCGGGTCCTTTGTCAGGTATGCCTGTTCGATCAGGTGATAGGGGTAGGTTTCCGGCTGTTCCGGAAGTCGGTTGATCAGATATTTCCTTTCGATTTCAATGCCCATGGCGGCTGTCCTTTCTGATTTTTTGTGCAATGACCAAAATGTTTTTGTTCTTTACATCCTTCTGCGCATTCATTATAATAATGTTCGGTAAAAATGTACATTGGAATCTTGTGTGTTTTACCTGCGCCACACCGGCGTAACACCAGCACAATGAGTCCGTGAACCGGATCAAAAGGAGTATTATGGAAAGAAGAGTAGGAACCGTTTCAAGAGGGATTCGCTGTCCGATCATTCGGGAAGGCGACAACCTGGCAGATATTGCCGTTACAAGCGTGCTTGAGGCAGCAAAGGGTGAGGGGTTTGAACTCAGAAACAGAGATGTGATCTGCCTGACAGAGTCTATTGTGGCAAGAGCACAGGGGAACTATGCAACCGTGGCTGACATCGCAGACGACGTTCGTGCGAAACTCGGCGGCGGCACGATCGGTGTGATTTTCCCGATTCTTTCCAGAAACCGCTTTGCGATCTGTTTGAAAGGGATTGCACAGGGTGCGAAGAAGATCATTCTTCAGTTGAGTTATCCTTCCGACGAGGTGGGGAATGCGCTGCTGACTTACGATGATCTGGATGAAAAGGGCGTGAACCCTTACAGCGATGTATTGACGCTTGAGAAATACCGTGAATTGTTCGGCTATCAGAAGCACGAGTTCACCGGAATTGATTATATTGATTACTATGCGGATCTGATCAGAGAAGCGGGCGCGGAAGTGGAGATTATCTTCGCGAACCAGGCAATCGCAATTCTGGATTATGCGGACTGCGTCCTGACTTGCGATATCCACACACGCGTACGCAGCAAACGTCTCTTAAAGGCTGCGGGCGCCAAGATTGTCTGCGGTCTGGACGATATTCTGACCGCTCCCGTGAACGGCAGCGGCTACAACGAGAAGTACGGTCTGCTCGGCTCCAACAAGTCCACCGAAGGAAAAATCAAACTGTTCCCGCGCGATTGTCAGGATCTTGTGGAGGACGTCCAGAAGCAGATTCTGAACGTGACGGACAGGCACGTTGAGGTCATGGTCTATGGCGACGGTGCGTTTAAGGACCCGCAGGGCAAGATCTGGGAACTTGCAGATCCCGTGGTTTCCCCCGCATTTACTTCCGGTCTGATCGGCACGCCGAACGAACTGAAATTGAAATATCTTGCCGACAATGATTTTCAGAATTTAAGCGGCAAGGAGTTAAAGGAAGCGATAGAGAAAAGTATTAAGGAGAAGAGCCGGAATCTGGTCGGCGAGATGGCGTCTCAGGGAACGACGCCCAGACAGTTGACGGATCTGATCGGTTCTCTTTGCGATCTGACTTCCGGTTCCGGCGACAAGGGAACGCCGATTGTCCTGGTACAGGGATATTTCGACAATTATACGGCGGAATAATCAGAGTGTTTGAGCGGGGCTTCGGAATCTTCCGAAGCCCTTATTTATATCATATCATAGGAAATTGCTTTGCAATTCCTATGATTAAAACGCGGCTCACTTTCAGATAAGATTTTACTGGAATTCCGCATCTTTGTGTGCTATAATCATACGATGATTGTGTGCAGGAGAACAAAGCCTGTGTATCGATAGCATACAGACAGAATAAACTGGAGGAATAATCGGAAATGAGTTTAAAGGTTGAGAACAAAGAGAAAAACATGGCAGTGCTTACGATCGAGGTCGCTGCAGAGGAATTCGATCAGGCAATCCGGACCGCTTATCAGAAGAATAAGAATAAAATGAGCGTTCCCGGATTCAGAAAAGGAAAGGTTCCTTATCAGATGATCGAGAGAATGTACGGCGCCGGTGTTTTTTATGAGGACGCTGCAAATGCATTGATTCCCGTCGCTTACGACAGGGAACTTGCAGAGCACAAGGAACTCGAAGTTGTCTCCCAGCCGTCTATAGATGTCGTGCAGATTGAAAAGGGAAAGCCCTTTATTTTCACAGCGGAAGTTGCGCTGAAGCCGGAAGTGACGCTCGGTCAGTACAAGGGCGTGAAGGTTGAGAAGATCGATGTTTCCGTATCCGATGATGAGGTGCAAAAAGAGATCGACAAGGAACGGGAGAACAACGCAAGAACGGTTTCCGTAGAGGATCGTCCGGTGCAGGATCAGGATATGACCATGATCGACTTCGAGGGCTTCGTTGACGGCGTTGCTTTTGACGGCGGCAAGGGCGAGAATTATCCCCTGACCATCGGTTCGGGTTCTTTCATTCCCGGCTTCGAGGAGCAGCTGATCGGCGCGAAGACCGGAGAGGAGCGCGAGGTCAAGGTGACCTTCCCCGCAGATTACCACGCAGAGGATTTAAAAGGAAAAGAAGCGATTTTTAAGGTAAAAATCAATGAGATCAAGGTCAAGGAACTTCCGGAACTCGACGATGAGTTCGCATCGGAAGTGTCCGAATTCGAGACGCTTGACGAATACAGAGAAAGCGTGCAGAAGAAGTTGGCGCAGAAGAAAGAGGACGACGCCAGGGGGCAGAAGGAAGATGCGGTGATCGCGGCGATCATTGCGGATTCCAAGATGGAGATTCCGGAGCCCATGATCGAGACGCAGACCCGCCAGATGACCAATGATTATGCTGCAAGATTGCAGCAGCAGGGGCTCTCCATTGATCAGTACTTCAAGTTCACCGGTCTGGATGCGCAGACCTTTATGGCGCAGATGAAGCCGGAAGCGATCAAGAGAATTCAGAGCAGACTCGTGCTGGAAGCGATCGTGAAAGCGGAGAACATCGAAGTGTCCGAGGAAGAATACGAAGCGGAACTTGCAAAGGTTGCGGACACCTATCAAATGGAGATCGATAAAGTGAAGGAACTTTTCGGCGACGCCGAGAAGGAGCAGTTGACTAAGGATGTTGCGATCCAGAAAGCGGTTGCGCTGGTCGTTGCGGAAGCCAGGGAAGGAAAGGCGGCTGCGAAGAAGACCGCCAAGACCGCTGAAAAGGAAGACAAGGCTGAAAAGGCTGAAAAGCCCGCCGCGAAGACGACCAAAACGAAGAAGTCGGAATAAGATATTTTGACAGATCTATAGATATTATTTAAGAAGCAATGCGATTGAAGAAGCAATACAGGAGGATGAATCATGAGTCTGGTACCTTATGTCATTGAGCAGACCAGCAGAGGGGAACGCTCTTATGATATTTTTTCAAGATTACTGAAGGAGAGGATCGTTTTCCTCGGGGAGGACGTCAACGAGACGACTTCCAGTCTGATCGTGGCGCAGATGATGTTTCTGGAGGCGGAAGATCCCGATAAGGATATCCACTTTTATATCAACAGCCCCGGCGGATCGGTGACCGACGGCTTTGCAATCTACGATACCATGCACTATGTCAAGTGCGATGTTGCAACCTACTGCATGGGTATGGCTGCGTCCATGGGCGCTTTTCTGCTCGCCGGCGGAACCAAGGGCAAGAGATTCGCGCTTCCCAACGCCGAGATCATGATTCACCAGCCGCTCGGCGGCGCAAAGGGTCAGGCGACCGAGATTGAAATTGCCGCCAAGCAGATTCTGCGCACGAAACAGAAGTTGAATCAGATTCTCGCCGAGAATACGGGGCAGCCTTTTGAGGTGGTCGCTGCGGATACGGAGCGCGACAACTGGAAGAGCGCGGAAGAAGCGCTGGAATATGGTTTGATCGATCAGATCATTACAACGAGGGTTTAAGCATGGCCAAAATGAATGAAGACAAGATCAGATGCTCTTTCTGCAACAAGCCGCAGAATATGGTCAGAAAACTGATCGCAGGTCCGGATGGCGCTTTCATCTGCGACGAGTGCATTGAGATCTGCATGGATATCCTGGAGGAAGAACTGGAGGGGGAACCGGAGAAGGAACACCTTACGGAACCCGATATCAATCTGCTGAAGCCGCAGGAGATCAAAGAGTTTCTGGATGAAAACGTCATCGGACAGGAGGAAGCGAAGAAGGTTCTCTCCGTTGCGGTGTACAATCACTATAAACGCGTCACATCCCAGTCGGAATCCGATGTGGAGCTGCAGAAGAGCAATATCATCATGCTAGGGCCTACGGGCTGCGGCAAGACGCTTCTGGCGCAGACCCTGGCGAAGATCATCAACGTTCCGTTTGCCATCGCCGATGCGACGGCGCTGACCGAGGCAGGTTATGTCGGTGAGGATGTGGAGAACATCCTGCTCAAGATCATTCAGGCAGCGGATTACGACATCGAAAAGGCGCAGTACGGCATTATCTATATCGACGAGATCGATAAAATTACCAGAAAGAGCGAGAACGTATCGATCACCCGCGATGTATCCGGAGAGGGTGTGCAGCAGGCGCTGCTGAAAATCATCGAAGGAACGGTTGCGTCGGTTCCGCCGCAGGGCGGAAGAAAGCACCCACATCAGGAATTGATCCAGATCGACACGACCAATATTCTGTTCATCTGCGGCGGCGCTTTTGAAGGGCTCGACAAGATTGTGGAGAACCGTCTGGATCGGAAGTCCATCGGTTTCAACGCGGAGATCAAGGACAAGAATGAGGCGGAGATCGGTGCCCTCTTAAAGCAGGTGCAGCCGGAAGACCTGACAAAGTTCGGATTGATTCCGGAGTTTGTGGGTCGTGTTCCGATCAACGTTTCTCTGGATCCGCTGGACGAGAAAGCATTGGTCAGAATTCTGACAGAGCCCAAAAACGCGATAACGAAGCAATATAAGAAATTGTTTGAACTCGACGGCGTGAGACTTGAATTCGAACCGGATGCGATCCGTGCGGTCGCCCGTCAGGCTTATGCGCGTAAAACGGGCGCACGCGGACTTCGTTCGATTCTTGAGAAGCTGATGAACGACCTGATGTATTCGATCCCTTCGGACGATACCATCGAGCAGTGCGTGATCACGAAGGAAGCGGTGGAAGGCAGTTCCGCACCGCTGATCGTTCACCGCAAGAAACCGCTGAAAAAGGCAGAGTAAACGATACGTCCGGCGCACCGTGCCGGGCGTATTTTGTCTGAATTGGAGAGAGAGGAAAATCCATGGTTATCAAAAACGTATCCCTTGAGACGGTGGTCGGCGTCACCAGCAAACTGCCGGAGAATCCTTATCCGGAACTTGCTTTTGCGGGAAGGAGCAACGTCGGCAAGTCTTCCCTGATCAATGCGCTGATGAACCGGAAATCGCTTGCGCGGACGTCCTCTCAGCCGGGGAAAACGCAGACCATAAATTTCTATAATATCAACTCTGAACTCTATTTCGTCGATTTGCCGGGGTACGGCTATGCGAAGGTGTCCAAGGCGGAAAAGGCAAAATGGGGAAAAATGATCGAGAAATATCTGCACGGTTCCAAGCAGTTGAAAGCGGTATTTCTGCTCGTTGATATTCGTCACGCGCCATCCGCGAATGATATCGAAATGTTTGACTGGATCGGTCGAAACGGCTTTGTGCCGATCCTGATCGCTACAAAACTGGACAAGATCAATCGTTCCCAGAAAGAGAAATGCTTGCAGCTCATACGCACGACCCTGGGCGTGAAAGCGGATCACCCCGTGATCCCGTTTTCCGCGCAGACGAAGCAGGGGAGAGAGGAGATCTATGAAACCATCGACCAAATACTTGAAAATCACGGTTAATATTTTATCTATGGCTGCAATCGTAGCCTTTTGCGTCTGGATTCTGCCCAAGATTCTGGTCTTCTTCATGCCCTTTGTCATTGCGGCGATGATTGCGATGATTGCGAATCCTCTGGTGCGCTTTCTGGAGCAAAAGCTTAGAATCGTAAGAAAGGCGGGCACGGTGGTAGTCATTGTCCTGGTACTCGGGATCGTCGTTTTCGGCTGCTACTTTGTGGTGGCGAAGCTCATCACGGAGGCGGTCGGTTTCTTCTCGAATGCACCGAGAATCTGGAACAGTGTGTCCGCAACGTTTGACAGTATCAGCGATGAGATGAACATTCTGCTGCGCCGTATGCCGACAGGGCTGCGAAATTGGCTGGACAACGCCACGAACTCTTTCGGCGATACGATGTCGGAATGGATTTCGAATCTTAGTACTCCCTTTATGGAACTTGCAACGAATCTTGCGATGAACCTGCCCCTCATCATTGTCGGCATTATCATGGGGATCCTGGCATCTTACCTTTTCATTGCCGAGAAGGACTATGTGATCTCCATTCTGCGCAGGGCGGTTCCGAAACCGCTGAGAGATCGTTCCGAAATGGTTTATGCGACAATGAAGCAGGCGGTCGGCGGTTATTTTAAAGCCCAGCTGAAAATCATGATTTTCGTTTTTGCGGTGCTGATGATCGGCTTCGCGGTGCTGGGAGTGGAATATGCCGTATTGCTTGCGGTGCTGATCGCGCTTCTGGATTTCCTGCCGTTTTTTGGAACGGGCGCCGCGATGTGGCCGTGGTCGCTTGTCGTGGCGATTCAGGGGAACTATAAACTTGCGATCGGTTTGATGGTCGTCTGGGCGCTCAGCCAGATCATTCGACAGCTGATCCAGCCGAAGATGGTAGGAGATTCCGTTGGTCTGGAACCGATCCCGACGATTTTCTTTCTCTATATCGGATTCCGTGTTGGGGGCGCTCTCGGACTGATCATTGCGGTTCCGATCGGAATGATTGTAATCAATCTTTATCGTGCCGGAGTGTTCAGTAATTTCGTCTACAGTCTGAAACTGCTCGGCGCGGATCTTGCCAGACTGCGTAGATTCGACAGGGAGGATCTGCTCGCCGAGGGAATTGAACTGACCGAACAGGATGAGAAGGCTTCCGCGCAGGAAAAGATGAGTGAGAAAACGGAAGGCGATGAAGTAAAATGATTCGATTGCTGGCAAAACTGTTCCTGCGGGAGCCGAATGATTATCAGAATCCGAAAGTGCGTCAGAGTTACGGCGTGCTGTGCGGCGCTGTGGGCGTTGCGTTCAATCTGGTGCTGTTTGCGATCAAATTGTTTGCCGGGCTGATCAGCGGCTCCGTTGCAATCACGGCGGATGCGTTCAACAACCTCTCCGATGCGGGAAGCTCCGTCATTATGATGATCGGCTTTAAAATGTCGGGTCATAAGCCGGATACGGAGCATCCGTTCGGTCACGGCAGAATTGAATATATCACGGGACTGATCGTATCTTTTCTGATCATTCTGATGGGTTTCGAACTGGCGAAAACCAGCATCGGAAAGATCCTGCATCCGGAAGCGGTGATTTTCACCCGCATTACCGTGGCGATCCTGATTCTCTCCATTCTGGTCAAACTGTATATGTATTTCTATAACAAACGGACGTCCGAGCGAATCGAATCGCAGGCGATGCTTGCGACGGCGATGGACTCGTTCACGGATTCGATCGCAACAAGCGCGGTGCTTCTGGCGCTGCTGCTTGCGGAATTCACGGGATTGAAAGTCGACGGCTATTGCGGCCTGCTGGTTGCCGGTTTCATTCTCTATACGGGCTTTGTGTCCGCCAAAGACACGATCAGTCCGCTCCTCGGCAGCAAGGCGGATCCGGCTTTTGTGGAGAAGATCGAGGATTTCGTTCTCTCCTATCCGGAAATTCTCGGGATTCATGACCTGATTGTTCATGATTACGGTCCGGGACGAAGAATGATCTCCCTGCATGCGGAAGTTCCAGCAAACGGCGATATCATTGCGCTGCATGACGTCGTCGACTGCATCGAAGGAAAACTTCGCGAGGCGCTTCACTGTGAGACGGTGATTCACATGGATCCGGTGGTTGTGGATGACGAAGTGACGATGCGCATGAAGAAAAAAGTGAAGCAGATCGTCGGAGAAGTCGGCGAAGAACTCACCATGCATGATTTCAGAATGGTGGACGGGCCGACGCACACCAATTTGATCTTCGATGTTGTAGTGCCGTTTGATTATGGACAGAGTGATGAAGAAGTGAAAGAAAAAATCCGCGAAAAGATATCGGCTCTCCCGGGAAATCGTTTTGCGGTGATCCATGTGGATAAACCCTTTGCATAACTGATGTTTACATAAACAGAAACATAATTATTATTGCAATCGTTGCGATGTGATGCATTTTTGTTGACGGTGATATAAAACCCCTTGTTTTATGAGAAAATAAGGGGTTTTTCTTTGTTGAAAAAAGAAATAAAAAAGTGGTTGACATGGTTACCATAATATATTACAATAACGTTGTTATATAACTTAGATGTGTAACTTAGTTGCATAACAGGGATATATAACGACATTGCATAACGTCGATATATAACATTGTTATTGATATGAGGTCAGCACATGCCGCCATCTGTGAGGGTTACGAAGGAACAAGTTCTGAATACGGCATTTCGCATGACACGGGAGAAAGGATTTGAAGAAGTAACGGCAAGAAAACTCGCCGAGCAGCTTCACAGTTCGACGCAGCCGATCTTCCGGGTTTACGAAAACATGGACATGCTGAAACGCGATCTGTTTTTCAGGAGTGCGGAGTTCTTCTCGGAAGCTATGTTGAAGCGGAAGTCGTCCATGCCGACCTACCTGTCAATGGGACTGGCATATATCGAACTGGCGAAGAGGGAACGCCATTTATTTAAGCTCATCGCATCCATAGAAGATTACGAGACGGATGATATTCGGGAATTCCTGCAAGGGGAAAACAGCGAATTACCGGAAGAACTGCCGGACACGGAGGAACTGAGCGTTCATCAGAAGAGGGAACTGTTTCGTATGATCTGGGTGTTTACACACGGGATTGCCACTTTGGTCACATCCGGACGTGTGAAGCTTTCGAACAGGGAAGTGAAGGGACTTCTGACGAAGGCTTATGAGGGATTCTTGAAGACGGTATAAAGGGATGCGGTCTTTAAAGAAGGAGTAACGAGAAATAGAATAAGGGGGTAATGTCGGTGACATTCGAAGAAAGAGAACGTGTGCGTCGCAGAAGGAGAAGAAAGAAGGCGATGATGCGAACGCTCAGAACCATTCTGCTGATGCCGTCCAGAATGCCGAGAGTCAGCGAGCAGGCGCTGACGCTGACAGTGAAAGCGTGTGAAGCCGTGGGGATTGCTTTTGTACTGATTCTGATTACCAGTATGCTGAATCCCGGAACGACATTGGCGTTTTTGCGAACCGTTTCAGCCATTGCATTTTTCTCATTGTTTTTTTTTATAAAACTTGAGGAATATCAGGAGATGCTGGAGAACTACTCATTTGATTAATGCGACGGGAAAAGGGCCCGTTGCGCAATAGGGGATATTTCAAATACACAGGAGAGCAGGTGAGGGGAAACACCTGCTCTTGTACTACGCCAAAGCGCCAAAAGGAGAAAAGGGATGAAGGAAGCAAGATTGAAAAAACGAATTTTTGATATCATTTCGATCGGAAACCGATCGGATCTGCCGTCCAGATCATTTGACATCTTTATCGTAATTGCGATCTTTTTAAACCTGTTTGCTACACTTTCCATGACCTATGAGGAATCAGCAGTCCTTTTGCCGCCGCTTCTCTTTGCATGTACGATCTCGAGCATGCGGTTCAGCCGGAGGCTTTTCAAAATGCATTCTCCGGTATCTGGTGGGCGACGTCGACCCTGCTGACGGTGGGCTACGGGGATATCTATCCGATCACAAGCGCCGGACGAATCATGGCGATTCTCATTTCCTTCCTGGGGGTCGGCATGGTGGCGATTCCGACCGGCATCATTTCCGCAGGTTTTGTGGAACAGTTCTCCAGAAGGAGAACCGAACTGAAATACGGACGGGAACGGGCGTTGCAGTTTGTGACGGAAACACTTGTGCAGGGACATGAGTGGATCGGGAGCCGAATTGCATCCTTGCCGCTGCAAAATGATGAGCGGATCGTGATGATCAGACGAGCGGGGCGGATCATGGTTCCGGCGCAGGATACCGTAGTGACGGACGGAGATATGCTGGTGTTATATAACGACTGATATTAAACCGTTTCCCTTGTAACAGCGCCGTCATTGGGCTATACTGATTTCATTGCAGGAAGATATTTGCATAGACAACATTTTTGCAAATGGCAGAGTGAGAAGATGACGGATGAGAGCAAGACCCTTGAAATGAATGAGAATAAGATGGGCGTGATGCCGGTCGGAAGGCTGCTGGTGACAATGTCGCTGCCGATGATGCTTTCGATGCTGGTGCAGGCGCTGTATAACATTGTCGACAGTATTTTTGTGTCCAGAGTATGCGAGGATGCGCTGACGGCGGTTTCCATGGCGTTTCCGATTCAGACGCTGATGATCGGCATGAGCGTCGGTCTCGGCATCGGCATGAATGCGGTGCTTTCCAGGGCGCTTGGGGCAAAGGATGCGGAAAAGGTCACGGCTTCCGCAATGAACACGCTGTTTCTTACGGTTCTGAACATCATCTTTTTCGTCATCCTCGGATTTACGCTGATTCGACCGTTTTATCTGATGCAGACAGAGGATGCGGTGATCGTGAATTACGGAACGGATTATCTGACGGTGATTTGCGTCTTGAGTTTCGGGATGTTCTTTCAGGTGATCTTCGAGAAAATATTGCAGTCCACAGGCAAGACCGTGCATTCCATGATATCTCAACTCTGCGGCGCGGTGGTGAATCTGATTCTGGATCCGATTCTGATCTTCGGCTTACTCGGCTTCCCGCGCATGGAAGTCAAGGGAGCGGCGCTTGCCACGGTACTCGGTCAGATCGTTGCCGCCGTGGTCGGACTGGCGCTCAATCTGAAGAAGAATCCCGAAATTTTGTTTACCTTCAAAGGGTTCCGACCTGCGTGGAATATCATCGGCGAGATCTACAAGGTCGGCTTCCCTTCGATTGTCATGCAGTGTGTCGGCTCGGTGATGACCTATTCCATGAACAGGATTCTGATTTCGTTCAGCAGTACGGCGGTTGCGGTCTTCGGGATCTATTTCAAATTGCAGAGTTTTGTATTCATGCCACTGTTCGGACTCAACAGCGGACTGATTCCGGTGATTGCATATAATTACGGCGCCGGAAAGCGGAAGCGCATGGTGACGGCGATCCGCTTTACGACCTTTCTTGCGATTGGTATTATGGCGGTGGGAGTTGTGCTGTTCCAACTCTTTCCAAGGCAGCTTTTTACACTGTTTGATGCATCTGATTTCATGCTGGAAATGGGGATTCCGGCGTTGCGTATCATCAGCATCCATTTCCCGATTGCCGCCATTTGTATCGTTTTCGGCTCTGCGTTTCAGGCACTCGGAAACGGCGTCTATTCCCTGGTCGTTTCCCTGATCAGACAGTTGGCGGTTCTGCTTCCGGCGGCTTATCTTCTCTCTCTGATCGGCGGGGTGGGATACGTTTGGTGGGCTTTCCCGATTGCGGAGATCGCTTCTCTGACCGTGTCCGTGATCTGTATGATCCGCATCAACCAAAAGGTGATCCGCAGGGTAGAAGAAGCGGCATAGCAACTCGAAGGATCCGTGTGATCGGGGAGACTTATCTTGAAAATCAAAGATGCAGAGGAATCGATCAGACCCTCGATCTATATTTCGGTCAGAGATCTGGTTGAATTCGTATTACGAAGCGGAGATCTCGACAACAGGCACAAGGCTTCCGGAGACAGTATGGCGCTCATGCTCGAGGGAGCGAGACTGCACCGCATGATTCAGCGAAGAATGGGGGCTGATTATCATGCGGAGTTTTTTATGCGTGAGGTTGTACCGCAGAAAGACTACGATATTGTGATCGAGGGTCGGGCGGACGGCGTGATCTACGAGGAAGACAGCACAGCGCAGATCGCCGTGATCGATGAGATCAAAACGACCTACAGGGAAACCGAACGAATCGGCAAACCGGAGGATGTTCACCTGGCACAGGCGCGTGTTTATGCCTATATTTTCGCAAAACAGCATGCGTGCAGGGAAGTCGGCGTGCGCATGACCTACGTGAATATCGAGACGCAGGAGATCAAATACTTCCACGAGACTTATACTTATGCCGAAATTGCGGAACGTTTCACGCAGTTGATGCGCGACTATATCCGTTGGTCGGATTTCGAATTTACATGGAAGCAGGTGAGAAATGCGAGTATCAGGGAGACGGAGTTCCCGTTCCCCTATCGCGACGGGCAGAAAGAATTGGTAGCGCAGGTCTATCGCACGATATATTTGAAGAAACGTCTGTTTATCGAAGCCCCGACCGGCGTCGGCAAAACCGTCTCCACCGTTTTCCCTGCCGTAAAAGCCATGGGAGAAGGGCTGACGGACAAGATCTTTTATCTGACCGCGAAGACAATCACCAGAACGGTGGCGCTTGACTGCTTTGATTCCTTACGGAACGGCGGTCTTCGCATGAAGACGACCGTGATTACGGCGAAGGAGAAAACCTGTCCGCTGGAAGTCTGTGAATGCAATCCGGACGCCTGCGAACGTGCCAAGGGACATTTCGACCGAATCAACAACGCGATGTATGATCTGCTGATGCACGAGGATTCGTTTGATCGGGAGACGATAGAAGTTTATGCTGCAAATCATTGCGTGTGCCCGTTTGAGATGGCGCTGGACATGTCGCTTTTTTCTGACGGCGTCGTCTGCGATTATAACTATGTGTTCGACCCGAATGTCTATCTGAAACGCTATTTCTCAGAGGGCGTGAGCGGGGATTATCTGTTTCTGATCGATGAAGCGCATAATCTGGTGGACCGCGCCATGAAGATGTATTCCGCCCAGCTGCAAAAGGAACAGTTCCTCTCCGCTTTGGGGATCGTGAAAACGCTGGATAAGAAGATGAGCAGAGCCCTGTCAAACTGCAACAAACAGATGCTTGCGCTGAAAAGAGAGTGCGATGCGTTTGCGGTTCCGGAATCGATTTCCGCACTTGTCGTCTCTTTGAACAGGCTGCAAAACGTCATGGAAAAATCTCTGGAAGAGCAGGATCATTACGAGGGCAGGGAAGAGATCCTGGAACTATACTTTGCACTGCGTCATTTTCTCAATATGTATGACGGGATGGGAGAAGACAATTACGTTACTTACTGCGAACATCTCTATGACGGTCGTTTTCAGGTGAAATTGCTGTGTACGGATCCGTCCGCACTGTTGAGGGCGCGATTGGAAAAAGGCAGGGCTGCCGTCCTCTTTTCGGCGACTTTACTGCCGATCGGATATTATCAGAACCTTTTAACGGGCGATCCGGAAGATTATACGGTCTATGCGCAGTCCGTGTTCGACGAAAAGAAACGAGCGTTATTTATTGCAAATGACGTCAGTACGAAGTACAGCAGGAGAACTTCCGCAGAATATCGTAATATCGCGACTTATATTGCCCGAATCACCTCGCGGATGCAGGGGAACTATCTGGTCTTCTTCCCTTCGCATGCTTTTCTGAATGAAGTTCATGACGCATATCTGGCTGTCTGTCATGAGAAAGAACGGGAAGAAATCGTTGTGCAGAAGAACTCCATGTCCGAAGCGGAACGGGAAGAATTTCTGAGCCGTTTTACCGACGCATCCGACACAAAGACGTTGATCGGCTTCTGCGCTATGGGCGGGATCTTCGCGGAAGGTATCGATTTGAAGCATGACAGTCTCATCGGCGCAATTATTGTCGGCACCGGTCTGCCCATGGTGGGGAACGAGAGAAACCTGCTCAAAGAGCGCTATGATCAGAGAGCATGGGACGGCTTTGATTATGCTTACCGCTACCCGGGAATGAATAAGGTCATGCAGGCGGCGGGACGTGTGATCCGAACCGTGTCGGACGTCGGCGTGGTGGCGCTCCTGGACGAGCGTTTTCTCTCCGGCTCCTATCGCAGCCTCTTTCCGCGAGAATGGAAGAACTATGAGGTTGTGAACCTGAATACGGTAGAGACGGCAGTCGCCGCCTTTTGGGAACGGATGGATTCTGAAATGTCGGACGGGGATAGAGATGAATTCAAAACAAATTAAAATACTATCTGTTATTTTATTTTTACTCACATTGACCATTTGGGTCATCATGCGTGATGAATGTCTGACATACGCGATTTTCTGGCTTGTTTCCTGCCTGGCGATTGCATTTTTGTTTTGTCCTTTTCTTCCGATTCGCGTTCTCCTGTTTCCGGACGGCGGCTTTGTGGTTTCCATGCTTTTTGGGACGGTCCTGTCCTTTCTTCTCTCATGGTTGCTCTCCGCAGCCGGTTTCCTTGCCTTTGACACAAAGACCGCCTTTCTTTCGCTCTTCCTTCTTCCGGCGACAGCGGTTCTGTACCGCCGTTTCGGATCCAAACGGATCGTCTTAAAGCAGATTCCCGCGAAACAGGTTCTTTCCATGGATCAGATCGATCTGCCTCGTTTTTTCTTCGGCTTCACTCTCTTTGCTTTCCTGTTCACGCTCGCGATTTATTTTCGCGGTTTCCGTCCGGAAATTAGCCATATTACGGAGCAGTATATGGATTACGGCTTCCTTCGGACGATTCTGCGTCAGAAAACCGCTTTTCCAGAGGATTTCTGGTTCAGCGGACAGCCGTTGAATTACTATTATCTCGGACAGGCGCTCTGCGTCTGGCTTCTGCGGATTTCAAACGTTCCGGTGGAATACGGATATCA
The DNA here is from genome assembly GCA_964571555.1 of uncultured Lachnospiraceae bacterium. Classification (GTDB taxonomy): domain Bacteria; phylum Bacillota; class Clostridia; order Lachnospirales; family Lachnospiraceae; genus UBA2868. Next base: position 27,020 of record CAZNCH010000008.1, read on the forward strand.
CTTCTGTCTTGCCACGGTCTTTGCGGGCGTCGGTTTGCTCAGTTATTCTTTCGTCAGCGCGTTTATTTCCGCTGCTTTTGTCAACAGCGGGTGTCCGTCCGGCGGTGCGGGCAGTCCTTCGTCAGCTGCGCCTGCGGTCGGCTCTGCGGTTTCGTTTCTGCTGACTGTCTGCGGCGGGAACGGTCACTTTGTGCTGTATGGGCTGTTTGTTCCCGTCGTTACGAAATTATTCGGTTATGTGCCGAAATATTCGTCGGAGCATTACTGGTTCGCGACTTCGACCGAATACATCGGGCATTTTCCGGAGATATCGGACGTTGGCAAGCACGAATTCCCCGCCTATACCTTTGTTCTTGGCGATCTCCATGCACATGCCCTGAATCTTTTGTTTGTACTTTTGCTTCTTACGATCTTGTCGGATCTTGCGCTTTCGAACGCAAGCATTTCTGAAAACACCGAAGCGGGAGAAAAAAAGACAGATTTTCGGTACTTTGCCGCAAAGCTCTTTGAACCGCGCATTCTTTTCATCGGTGTGCTGCTCGGCTACTTCCAGGGGAGCAATTACTGGGATTTTGCGATTTATTTTGTGGTGGCGGGCGCGGTGATTCTCTTTACGGATCTGACGAAGGACGGCTTTTCTCTGAACACCGTCGGCTGGGTGCTGGGGAAGGGCGCAGTGATTTTCGGCTTATCGAAACTGATCCTGCTTCCGTTTCTGCTGCGCTTCCAAAAGATGACAAGCGGGATTGCGGTTGCCCTCACGCATTCGCCGCCGAACAAATGGCTGATTCTGTGGGGTGTTCCTGTACTGCTCGGTACGCTCTTTCTGCTGCGTCTGTTTCTTGCGAAACGTAAGAGCGGGGACAAATACGGAAGCGGAGAAGCGGTTCTGTTTGCGCTGTTTCCCTGTGCGATCGGACTTTTGCTGCTGCCGGAACTGATCTATGTCAGAGACATCTATGAAAACGGCTATTCCAGATTCAATACCATGTTCAAACTGACCTATCAGGCGTTTCTGCTGTTTGCGATCGGGCTCGGAATCGCGGCGGGCGTCGGATGGATCCGAAAATATAAAATAATTACAGTTGTTATTATTGTTTGGGCGTTGCTTTGTTCCGTTTATATTTTCGTCGCCATGACGCAGTTTTTCGGGAAGATTACGGATCCGGGCGAACGCAGAGACTGCGTCGCCACGGATTTCCTGTTAACGGACGCCGCCCTGCTTCCGGAAGCGGAAGTCATCTATTTGCTGAATCAGGATCCGCGGGAGCGTCTGCATGTGCTGGAGGGAGCGGGGGAAAGTTATGCTCCGGACTGCAAGATCTCCGTATTTACCGGTTCCTGCACCGTGGTCGGCTGGAAGGTGCACGAGTGGATGTGGCACAATGCATGGGAGAGCGTCGGGGAACGCTGTGATGAGGTGCGTGATTTCTATACGCTGGGAGATCCCGCATACTGCATTGACTTCATCGGTCGATATGAAATCGATTATGTTTTCGTCGGGGAGCGGGAATTGGAGCATTACGCTGTCGATCCTGCGGGATTTGCGGCTCTTGGTGAGGAAGTTTACAGTTCGGTGGACGGAAGAACGAAGTTGTATCGCGTGAATCGGGACAATTTATATAAATTTAATTGATTGTTAAGCAGTTGTTACATATAATGGGAGTAGTATTTCAGGAGTGAATCAGATAAAGATTTAATTAATATATTTATATTCTCCGGAAGCGACGGAAGGGAGACGGGATGGGCAGAGACGATGAAATGATCAACGGAAGAATCCTCCAGGAAGAAATCAGTGAGATCAATGAAATGAAAGAGATCGATGCAACCAATGAGATCGGTGAAATCCGGGAAGGCGACGGGATCAGGGGAATCAATGAGGCTGACGGGTTTGATGAGGTCGGTGGGATTGCCGTGTCGGATCGGGTCGATGAAAGCGTTGACGATCAATCGGAAGAAACAGAAGTCCTGACGGAAGAAGTACAGGATGCTCCGGCGAAGAAGCGCGGGAAAAAGGAGCAGTCCAAGGGGAAACTTCCGAAGGCTTTCAAGCGAAAGAAGGTCAGTGCGCCCAAAGAGGCAAAGCAGAGTCGCAAGGCTTCGGATTTCATGAAGCAGTCCAAAGAGAAGATGGAGCAGTTAAGACGCAAGATCGAAGAGAATGCGAAGGATTATTCGAACGATGATTCCGCAAGGATTCCGTGGTTCCGTTCGATCGGCGCCAAGATCATGCTGCTTGCGTTTCTGGTCGTGACCATCACGGTGATCGCGTTGACGGTCACGGTTCTGAACAGAGTGCATTCCTCGTTTTCGGAACAGATTGAAACCAGCATGAAATTTACTGCAGAGACGGAGCGTGATTTTGCCGATCAGCAGTTCAATACGCTGGACGTACCCGTGCAGAAGTACAAGATGCTGCTGTGCGAGGTGCAGGTCGGGAATTTCACTTCCTCCTATTGCTATGTTGTGGATTCGGACGGGAAAATCCTCTATCATCCGCTTGCCAATCTGGTGAATGAGACGCCGGATCTGCCGTTTATTCAGGATGCGCTTGCGGCTGCCGCTGCCGACGCGGAGGAAGCATCCGGTTACGGTACTTATGTTTATGGCGGTGTGGAGAAGATTGCGGCTTACGCGGAGACCTTGAGCGGCAAACTGATCATCTGCTGTGTGGACAGATCCGAGGCGCTTGCGGCGATGAATCAGGTGCGTATGCTCTGTATCATCATCGGTGTCATTATGACCGTGGTCGCGCTTGCCGGTGCGTATTTCATGACGCTGGTGATCAGCAAGCCGATTCGTACGCTGACAGAAATCATTACAGATACGGCGTCATTGAATTTCAAGCATAATATCGACAGTTCAAATATTGTGAAGCGCGGAGACGAGACCGGTGCGATGGGACGCGCCGTACACGTGATGCGCAAGAATTTAAGAACCATGGTCAGGAGCATTGACGAATCCTCAGACAGGATCACCGAGAACGTGAACCGTTTGCAGGAAGTGACGAACCTTGTAAACGACATGTGTACGGACAATTCCGCCACTACGCAGGAACTGGCGGCAGGAATGGAAGAAACTTCCGACACCACGAAGACGATCTATCAAAATGTCGGCTCCATGCAGGACGGCGCAAGGGATATCAACGGTCTGACGGAAGCGGGCGATCTGCTTTCCGAGGAAGTGATGCAGCGCGCCGAAGAACTGAAAGAAAAGACGGTTGCGGCAACGGACAGAACCAAGGCAACCTATGAGAACGTGAAGTCACGATCCGCGCAGGCGATCGAGGATTCCAAAGCGGTTTCCAAGATCAACCAACTGACCGAAGCCATCATGGCGATCTCATCTCAGACCAAATTGCTGGCGCTGAATGCAAGCATCGAAGCCGCCAGAGCGGGAGAAGCCGGAAGGGGCTTTGCGGTGGTGGCGACGGAGATCGGTAATCTTGCGAATCAGACGAGTCAGACGGTAGGCAACATCAATGCCATCGTAGATGAAGTGAATCTTGCGGTTGTCAACATGTCCGGCTGTCTGGAAGAAACCGGAGATTTCTTGGAGAGTTCCGTTCTGAACGACTACAGGGAATTTGCCGACGTCAGCGAACAGTACAGTGAGGACGCCCAGAAGTTCAAAGCCAGCATGAATGATATTCACGATGCGATTCTGCATCTGACCGAATCCATCGATCGTATTTCGGATGCGATTTCCGGCATCAATACGACGATCGGAGAAGCGACCGAAGGCGTCAACGATATCGCGCAGAAGACCGGAAGCATGGTTTCCACGACAGGAGAGACCAATGATATTGTCAGTGAGAGCCTTGCCTGTGTTGCGCAGCTGAGAGATATTGTGAATCAGTTCACATTGGAATAATCGCCATGAGACAATATTCTGCCGTATGTTGGGGGATCATCGCACCAGTGATGATCCTTTCGGTTGTATGCTTTGTAGCGAATTTCATAATGATGTTTTATGATTTGGAGCCATCGGTTTGATTCCTCCTTTTCGATTCCCGATTTTTGATTTGTAGGAATCCGAAATAACGAATCCAAGAGAGATGCGGAGAGTTGAAATGTATCATTTTATTGTGAATCCGTCCTCTTCCAGCGGGAGAAGCGGTAAGATCTGGCAGCAAATTGAGAAGAAATTACAGCAAGAGGAGATTCCGTATCTGCTCTATCTGACAGAAGGAGAAAACGATGCAAGAAGATTCGCATCCGAAATCACCATGTCGGGGGAAGAAGTGACGATCGTCGTTTGCGGCGGAGACGGCACCGTAAATGAAGTCGTCTGCGGAATCAGAGATTATTCGCGGGTGATTTTGGGTTATCTTCCGGCGGGGTCGAGCAACGATCTGGCAAGGGATCTGGGCATGCCAAAAGACCCGATGCGTCTGATCGAAACGATCCTGCATCCGAAAGAAATCACCCCCATGGACATCGGGAAGGTGACGTATGAAGACGGCGGCAAGAATTTCTCGGTCAGCATGGGAATCGGCTTCGATGCGGCAATCTGCCATGAAGCGCTGCATTCCAAACTGAAAGTAGCACTGAACAAGGTAGGGCTCGGAAAACTGACCTATCTTGGGATCGCGTTGAAGCAGTTAGTCGGAGCAGGGAAGACTTCCGCGGTTATCACGCTGGATGATAATAAGCAGATTCGAATTGACCGGATCATGTTTGTGACCTGTATGGTGCATCGTTATGAGGGCGGCGGCTTCATGTTCTGTCCGAAGGCGGATTATGCGGACGGCTGGCTGGATGTGCTTATCGTCGGCGACCTTTCGAAATGGAAAGTGTTACGCGTGCTTCCGGCGGGTTTGAAAGGAAATGCCGCAAAATACTCCGGATTGAACGAATACAGGGCGAAGAAGATCGAAATCAAGGTGGGAACGCCGCAGGCGGTACATGTCGACGGAGAATCCGCCGGCGTGCAGAAGCGTGTCTGCGTCACGCAGGAGGAAAAACAACTCCGCCTGATTACCGGTTAGTGCCGTGTCACTGCAATTCGGCACGGAAATCGGCGTCGAAGCCGACACACAAAAAACACAAGTTGTTGTTATGATGAGGAAACAAAAAGCACAGAAAAGAGAGGCAGAACATGATGATATTGGCAAGTGAGAGAATCATCGGCTTTCCGTATTCGATGATGTACGGTTTGGACTGGACTTATCTGCTGGTGATTGCGGGTGCGATCCTGTCGCTGATTGCCAGCGCCAGAGTGAAATCCACCTTTCATCAATTCGAAAGAGTCGGAAACCGTGCCGGATTGACCGGAGCGGAGGCTGCAAAACGGATTCTGAAGTCGGCGGGCATCTATGATGTGTCCGTTGTTCGTGTGCAGGGTTCGCTGACCGATCATTTCAATTCCAAAACCAGGCGTCTGGCTTTGTCGGAGTCCGTTTATGATTCCGTCAGCGTGGCGGCGATCGGCGTAGCGGCGCACGAGTGCGGGCATGCGATGCAGTATGATGAAGATTATTTCCCGATCAAGGTTCGGACGGCAATCGTTCCGGTTGCCAATTTCGGTTCCAAACTGGGCATTCCGATCATTCTTCTGGGACTGTTTTTCTCTATGTTTGATTTCCTGATTCCGATCGGAATTGTACTGTTTTCTTTCGGCATGATCTTTCAACTGGTGACCCTGCCCGTTGAATTCGATGCAAGCCGACGGGCGCTCGCAACGATCAATGATATGAATTTGCTGGATCAGGACGAGCTGCGCGGCGCGAGAAAAGTATTGAAAAGCGCGGCAATGACCTATGTTGCAGCTGCGGCTACGTCGATTTTGCAGGTATTGCGGCTGATACTCCTGTTCGGAGGCGGAAGACGCCGTGATTGAGGTAACGCGGTTTAACGCGAAAGAACTGGATTTATATGCAAGGTTGAACGAGGTGCAGGCGGCGCATTATCTGGAGCCTGCGCCCGGCTTATTTATCGCAGAGAGCGCCAAGGTAGTGGAACGCGCGCTTTCCGCAGGTTTTCAGGCACATTCCTTTTTGCTCGAGAAGTCGGTCGCCGACAAAATGGCGTATCTGACGGAGCAATGTCCGGATGTGCCTGTTTATGTTGCCAAACTTCCTGTATTGACCCGACTGACAGGGTACAATCTGACCGGCGGCGTACTTGCCGCCATGTATCGCAAACCGACAGTTTCTTTCGAAACATTGCTGCGCAACCCGCGACTCCGACGAATCGCAGTACTTGAGGGAGTCGTCAATCCGACCAATGTCGGAGCGATCATCCGCTCCGCGGCTGCGCTGAACATGGACGCCGTCCTGCTTGCGCCCGGCTGCGCGGATCCTCTCTACAGAAGAGCGATCCGCGTCAGCATGGGAACGGTATTCCAACTCCCGTGGGCATATCTTCCGGAGTCTTCCGGCTGGAAGGAACGCGGTGCGAACCTGTTGCGATCCTTCGGATTCAAGACTGCAGCCATGGCGTTGCGTGAAGCATCAATCGACATCGATGATCCGGCGCTTCATGCCGAAGATCGACTTGCCGTCATCCTCGGCGCGGAGGGAGACGGTCTTAGCAAGACCACAATCGCCACCAGTGATTATACGGTCATGATCCCCATGAGCCATCATGTCGACTCCCTCAACGTAGCCGCCGCCGGCGCTGTCGCCTTCTGGCAGTTAGCGCGCTAGCGCCGAATGCCCTTGAGTTCTTCCGCCGGAATCGTAAACTCCACTGTGCCCATATACGCCGGAGCCGCTTCTCCCTCATCAAAGCTGATGACAACTTCCCCCGCGGCATTCAGATAGAAGTCCGCATCAGGCGCAATGCGATCAAAATTCGCATCGGGAATCTCTTCCTCGTCAATCCAATAGACCGCATCGTTTCCTGCCGCCATCCGTTCACGCATCTGACGCTTGATGCTTTCGCTGATCGGGGTCACGTAATCGCTGCCCTGCGTGAACAGATCCGCCAGGCCGACTCTCTTACCAGTCGCCTTATCGATCGTATAGAAACGATTTTCCTCGTATCCGCTTGCACTGCTTTTGTAGCACATCAGCTTCAAGGTGAAATACTGCGCGGTATTCATGACCACTTCGGATTTGATGTCGATAGAGCGGTAGCCTTTCGGGTTCATTTCCGCCTCGAAATCCTTGATATAGGAAGCTGCAATGCTCTGAATCTCACTGTTGATTTCAGAAACCGCTTCCGCCGTCTGCCCGTCTTCCTCTGAAACGCTGATTTCAGGTACAACCACATCAGCGCTGTTCACACCGTCGTCATACTGAAAATCCCGAAAGGTCACGATCTGAAAAAGCTTGCCCACAACCGAAAGATTGCCCATGGCATATGCCATTTTCGGAGATAAATTCGGAAGAGCTAAAATTGTAACTGCTGCGGCTGCTGCAACCAGCCATCCTGTATTGATTCTGCTTACTTTCTTTTCTGTCATCATTCTTTCCTTCTTTCCCTGTTCCATACGCTGTCTCATGACGGTGTATGCTTCATCGCTCATATTGAATTTTTCATAAGATTCTCTCAGTTGCATCAGATTGTCTTTTCTTTCGCTCATAACTAATCCTCACTTTCCATCACAAGCTGTAGCTTCTTTAAGACCCGATATAGCCGACTTTTTACGGTGCTGACATTTTCATTCAGGATTTTGGCAATTTCCTCAAGTTTCATGTCCTCGAAATATTTCAGCTGCACGACAGCCTTATCCTTGTGCGCAAGCGCATCCAGTGCCCTTTGTAAATCGATGTCCGCATATTGGTCGTACGTGGGCGGCTCTATAAAATCCTCATCATCCGTGGACAGATGCTTGCGCGACTGCAGAACCCGATATACTTCATTCATCATAATTCGGTAGATCCAAGTTGCCGCATGCTCCGTCTGCTTCAATGAGTCGCAGTTCTTCATTGCTTTATAAGCACCTTCCTGTACAATGTCCGATGCGTCGTCATCGTTATGCACATAGCTATAAGCCATTCTGTAATAACTGTTGTACCTCTCGCAGATGATCTCTTCGATCACTGCTGATTTTGATTTTGCTTTCGTTTCCCGGGAAAACATTTTTGTACCTCCATCTTTGCAACTATAGATTAGACAGCGCACAGGGGGAAAAAGTTTCATTTCATATCAAATATTTCGTATAAAATAATTTTACAGCAACCCGGTGCAACAAGTCCATCCGCTCTTGATTTTTAAAAAAGACTGTGCCATAATAACGAAAACTTAATTGAAACCGTTGACGCGGAGATAACGGCAATGATGCCTTTACAGAGAGCCTGCGATGCTGAGAATCAGGCAAGAAACAAGTTGTCAAATGGACCGCCGAGGGCGCAGTCAAAGGAAATATGTTCCGAGTATTCTGCGACGTCGCAGGCAGACGTTAACTGCCGGGGATATGTTGGTATCCCGCTAAGCGCACGGCTATGCCCGTGAATCAAGGTGGCACCGCGGATGATGTTATGATTCGCCCTTGACAGAAAGATTACTTCTGTCAGGGGCTTTTTTATTTTCTCTTTGCGGAACCGCTTCTCTGACAGTCGATTTCAGGAGGTAAAAGGATGAAGTTTTCACCGGAATTTACAGAAGTTGAGAAATTCGCCGCCATCGGGAACTATGATGTTCTTCCGGTGAGTTGCGAAATACTGTCGGATTTCATCACGCCGATCGAAGCAATGCGGATCTTGAAGAACGTATCGAAACATTGCTATCTGTTGGAATCCGCGCAGGAGAATGAAGTCTGGGGGCGATATACCTTTTTGGGTTTCGATCCGAAAATGGAAATCACCTGCGTGGGCGGAACGATGAACGGTGTTCTGGACGCCGGTAATCTGAAATATGTTACCGGCAACCCGTCGGCATATCTGCGGGAAGTGCTGTCCAAATACCGCAGCCCCCGCTTTGACTACCTGCCGCCCTTTACCGGCGGACTGGTGGGATATTTTTCTTTCGATTATCTGGGCTACAGCGAGCCTTCCGCCAAAACGACGGCGGAGGAAACCGAAAAGTTCAGAGACGTCGATCTCATGCTTTTCGATCAGGTGATCGCCTTCGACAATATCCGGCAGAAGATTATCCTGATCGCAAATATGAACCTGCAGGAGCCGGAAACGGGTTATCAAAAGGCAGTCTGGGAACTGAAACAACTTGCGGCGTTGCTGCGGCACGGAGAGAAGAAGAAAGAGCCCGGCGGAAAACTGCTCGGTAAGGTCACGCCGTTGTTTGATCGGGAGCGGTTCTGCGCCATGGTGGAAAAGGCAAAGCATTATATAGAAGAAGGGGATATTTTCCAGATCGTGCTTTCGAACCGTTTGAGCGCGCCTTTTGAAGGAAGCCTTTTCAACACTTATCGCGTGTTGCGCACCATCAATCCGTCACCGTATATGTTCTATTTCTCCGGCACGGATGTGGAGATTGCGGGCGCTTCTCCGGAAACGCTGGTGAAATTGGAAAACGGGGTGCTGCATACCTTCCCGCTGGCGGGAACCAGACCCAGAGGGAAAACGGAAGAGGAAGACAGGGCGCTTGCCGCGGAACTGCTGTCGGATGAAAAAGAACTTTCCGAACATCATATGCTGGTTGATCTTGGCAGAAACGATCTTGGCAGGATCAGCAAGTTCGGTACGGTACAGGTGGAAAAACTGCGCTCTGTGGAACGATTTTCACACGTCATGCACATCGGCTCCACTGTGCGCGGGCAGATCCGGGACGGCGGATTGCCTGGAAGCCCTGGGTGTAAACATTCAACAGAGTCCGGAAAAATGCATTGCGCTTTTAAAGGAAGTCGGGATGTGTTTCTTCTTCGCGCAGAAATATCACAGTTCCATGAAATATGTCGGAGCGATCCGTAAGGAACTCGGTTTCCGCACGGTATTCAATATCCTCGGACCCCTCACAAACCCGGGGATGCCGTCCATGCAGCTGCTCGGCGTTTATGATGAATATCTGGTCGAGCCGCTCGCGCAGGTGCTGATCAATCTCGGAATCAGGCGCGGCATGGTGGTTTACGGTCAGGACAAACTGGATGAGATCTCCTTGAGCGCGCCGACGACGATATGCGAGATTCGCGACGGGTGGTTCAAATCTTTCGTAATCACGCCGAACTGATCGATTCCGGAAAGGCGCTTACTACGCTGAAACATTTCATAGAAGCCAGCAACAGACGGGAGACAGAGGCATGAATATCCTGAATCAACTGGCGGAAGAAGCAAGGGAAAGAGTGGCGGCGGCAAAGAAGATACTCTCATTAGAAGAAATCGAACGCAGGGCATTCGCGCTTCCTGTGGGGGGTTCTCTTTTGAAAAGGCGCTACAGAAACCGGAACTCTCTTTTATCTGCGAATGCAAGAAGGCGTCTCCGTCCAAAGGGCTGATCGATCCTGATTTCCCCTATCTTGCAATTGCAAAGGAGTATGAGATGGCGGGCACGGGGCGGGTATTTGACTGGCAACTGGTTCGGACGGTACGCAGACCGTTTCTTCTCGCCGGCGGACTGAACGCTCTCAACGTAGAAACCGCGGTGAGAGGGTGCAGACCATTTGCAGTCGACGTCAGTTCCGGTATTGAAACGGACGGAAAAAAGGATCAACAGAAAATCGCGGCGTTTGTTGCCGCTGTCAGAAGGGGGTAAGAACGATGACGAATCCGGACGGACGCTTCGGTATGCACGGCGGTCAGTATATACCGGAGACATTGATGAATGCGGTGATTGAATTGGATGAAGCGTATCGGCATTATAAGAATGACGCCGCATTCAACGAAGAATTGAGAGAACTTTTGAACGGATACGCCGGCAGACCGTCACGGCTTTACTATGCCGCAAAAATGACGAAGCATCTGAGCGGGGCGAAGATCTATCTCAAGCGGGAAGACCTGAATCACACGGGGGCGCATAAGATCAATAATGTGCTCGGACAGGTGCTTCTGGCGAAGAAAATGGGCAAAACCCGTCTGATCGCGGAGACCGGAGCATGCTTATCTGCACGATATCGGAAGAGCCGAATATGTTCCGGTGACGGATGAGGAAGCGGTAGAGGCGTTTGAATATCTGGCGCGCACTGAGGACATTATTCCGGCAATCGAATCGGCGCACGCCATCGCACATGCAAGGAAACTTGCGCCAACGATGTCGCCGAACCAAATTATCGTCGTTACCATTTCCGGCAGGGGGGACAAGGATTGTGCCGCCATTGCAAGGTACAGAGGGGAGGATATGCATGAGTAGGATCAGGAAAGCGTTTGAGAACGGGAAGGCATTCATTCCGTTTATTACCTGCGGCGACCCGAATCTGGAAATGACGGCAGCCGCCGTACGTGCTGCAGTGGAAAACGGAGCGGATCTCATCGAGCTGGGTATTCCGTTCTCCGATCCGACGGCGGAAGGACCCGTCATTCAGGGCGCTAATTTGAGGGCGTTAAAGGGCGGGGTTACCACCGATCGGATTTTTTCCTTTGTGAAAGAGTTAAGGAAAAGCATAGAGGTTCCGCTGGTATTCATGACTTATGCCAATGTGGTGTTCTCTTTCGGCGCAGAGCGGTTTCTCTTGGCTTGCGAGGAGACGGGTGTGGACGGATTGATTCTGCCCGATTTGCCGTTTGAAGAAAAAGGGGAGTTTCTGCCGATCTTGCTTCCATGATCAGGATGATCAGAGAGAATACCGATTTGCCCTGCGCGATCGGTTTCGGAATTTCTACGCCGGAACAGGCGAAGCAGATGGCGGAACTTTCTGACGGGGTGATCGTGGGGTCGGCGATTGTGAAGCTGCTTGCACAGCATGGAGAGGGGGCGCCTGCCCCGATCGGAGCGTTGGTGAGGGCGATGAAATCTGCAATTTTATGATTTATTTAGATTTCGTTTAGCGAAAGGTTAGCACTCAACACTTGCGAGTGCTGATAAAACATGCTATAAAGATTGGTAGAGAAGTTGATTTGAGAGGCAGGTGAGAGAAATGAATATCAGCAAATTTACACAGAAATCAATGGAAGCGGTGAACGCTTGCGAGAAACTCGCGTATGAATACGGAAATCAGGAGATCACGCAGGAGCATTTGCTCTATGCTCTGTTGACGCAAGAGGACAGCCTGATTCTGAAACTGATCGAGCGGATGGAGATTCAGAAGGAGCATTTTCTGAACCGTACGGAGGATTATCTGAAAAAACTGGTGAAGGTGCAGGGCGGACAGGTCTACATCGGGCAGAAGCTGAACCAGACGCTGCTGTCTGCGGAAGATGAAGCGAAGGCGATGGGCGATGAATACATCAGCGTGGAGCACCTCTTTCTTTCGATGCTGAAATATCAGGATGAGGGAATCAAAGCGCTGATGCGTGAATACGGGATCACAAGGGAACGTTTCCTCACCGCTCTGTCCACGGTGCGAGGCAATCAGCGCGTGGTCAGCGACAACCCGGAAGCAACCTATGATACCCTTGAGAAATACGGGCAGGAACTGGTGGAACGTGCAAGGAACCAGAAACTTGATCCGGTGATCGGCAGGGACAACGAGATCAGAAATGTGATTCGGATCCTAAGCAGGAAGACGAAGAACAATCCGGTTCTGATCGGCGAGCCGGGCGTGGGAAAGACCGCCGTGGTAGAGGGGCTCGCGCAGAGGATCGTGCGGGGCGATGTACCGGAAGGTCTGAAGGACAAGAAAATTTTTGCGCTGGATATGGGCGCGCTGATTGCAGGCGCGAAATACAGAGGTGAGTTCGAAGAACGTCTGAAAGCGGTGCTTGAGGACGTGAAGAGCGCAAACGGACAAATGATCCTCTTCATCGACGAACTGCATACGATCGTGGGCGCGGGCAAGGCGGACGGCGCGCTGGATGCGGGCAACATGCTCAAGCCCATGCTCGCAAGGGGAGAACTGCATTGTATCGGCGCGACGACGCTGGACGAATACCGGAAATACATCGAAAAGGATGCAGCGCTGGAGAGACGTTTCCAGCCTGTCATGGTGGATGAACCTACGGTAGAGGATACGATTTCGATCCTCAGAGGACTGAAAGAGCGTTATGAGAATTATCATCATGTAAAAATCACGGACGCGGCGCTGGTGAGTGCGGCAACGCTCTCGCACCGCTATATTTCGGATCGATTTCTGCCGGATAAGGCAATCGATCTGGTGGATGAAGCCTGTGCGTTGATTAAGACGGAGCAGGAAAGTCTGCCGACGGAACTGGATGAACTGAACCGCCGCAGCATGCAGATGGCAATCGAGGTGGAAGCACTGAAAAAAGAAAATGACTCAATCAGTCAATCTCGTTTGGAAGCGCTGCAAAAGGAACTTGCGGAGGTAAATGACAGGAAGAATACGATGATGGCGCAGTGGGAGAATGAGAAGAACTCCTTAAGCAGACTGCAAAAACTGCGTGAAGAGATCGAGGAAGTAACCAACCGGATCGAGATTCTGACCAGACAGGGCGATTTGAGCAAGGTCGGGGAACTGCAGTACGGTACGCTGCCGAAACTGAGAGCGGAACTGAATGTGGAAGAAGAAAAGGTGAAGGGCGCGGAGCTGTCGCTGGTACATGAAAACGTCTCCGATGAAGAAATCGCAAAAATCATTTCGCGTTGGACGGGGATTCCCGTTGCCAAACTGACGGAATCGGAACGCGCCAAGACCCTGCATCTGGATGAGGAACTCCATCAGCGTGTCATCGGACAGGAAGAGGGCGTGACCAAGGTGACCGAGGCGATCATCCGCTCCAGGGCAGGCATCAAAGATCCGACGAAACCGATCGGCTCCTTCCTGTTCTTGGGACCTACCGGAGTCGGGAAGACGGAACTTGCCAAAGCGCTTGCCCGCTGCCTGTTCGATGATGAGAACAACATGGTTCGGATCGATATGAGCGAATATATGGAGAAATACTCCGTTTCCAGACTGATCGGAGCGCCTCCGGGCTATGTCGGCTATGAAGAGGGCGGGCAATTGACCGAAGCGGTCAGAAGAAAGCCGTACAGCGTGATTCTGTTCGATGAGATCGAAAAAGCGCATCCGGATGTCTTCAATCTTCTGCTTCAGGTGCTCGACGACGGTCGGATTACGGATTCCCAGGGGCGTACGGTGGATTTTAAAAACACGATATTGATTATGACGAGCAATATCGGTTCGGAGTATC
>CAZNCH010000009.1:0-10066 GCA_964571555.1 uncultured Lachnospiraceae bacterium
TCTTCTGCAGGGTACGGTTGACCGTCTTCCCGTCATTGCTGAACGTAATCGCATCCGTTGCCTTTACAACGGTGATTGCGGCATCGAAAGCATCCATCCTCTGATACAGTTCATTCATGGTGCGCTGCGACAACAACGGACAAACCGCCGTCATGATGATGACCGTATCCTGATCCGTGGCGGGGAGCGCGCACAAGCCGTTATAGACCGATTCATAACGCTCCTTGCCGGCAACCGCGAGCAATTTCAACTTCGTGATTCCGTATTCTCTCGCCCATTCTCTGATCTGATCATGATAATCGGCGGCGGCGGCAACACAGATACAGTCGACGTTCCGGTTATCCTGTGCCGTTTTCAGAGAAGACACCAGCATGGGGTAACCTGTCATTTCAACAAACTGTTTGGGAAGATTCCCTTCGAATCTCACCCCTTTGCCGCCTGCCAACACCACCGCATAATTCATCTCTCATTCCCCCGTTCCGTTTCTGTCGTCACTGCAAAAGCGAGGATTCCCGCTTTTGAAACACTCTCGTTCTATGATTGCTGACTCTCTTGGACTCCGGCGGGAGCGTCAGATAATCTCCGTAATGAGAGGTCAGAATCTCTTCATAGCCCGCCGGCGCGTAGAACGATTCCCCCTCAAACGGCAGCAGGATCCGCTCATCCCAGCATTTCCGATAGAAAGTCAACGGTCGCCGCGGTTTGATCGGAATTGTAAACAGTTCTTCCGCCTTACGCGGATCATATTTCAGCATCGCATCCAGCACATACTGTTTGCATGCGCCCCTTTGCTTCCTGACTGCGTCATTCGGATTCGGAAAATCAATGATCAGATCATCGTATTCCTTTGCGCGACAGACAACGTCGTAGTAGAAGTCCTCTCTCTCCGAGGATATCGGTGGCAGACCCGCCATCGGAAAGATATCCAGCGCGATCATTCCGCCAAACAGTTCCAGAGGCACGTCCCACTGATGATAAAGTGTTTCTCTGTCCTCGATCTTGGCGATAAAATGTCGGCACAAATCGTCATATTTCGCATAGAAAACGCCGTATCTGCCGTTCTCCTGTCGGATGAGTTCCATTAGTTCCAGCATCTCGTCATTCATCATCAGAAGATCCAGATCATCGTCCCACGGGATATAGCCCCGGTGCCGCACTGCACCTAGCAGCGTTCCGTAGTGCAGATAATACTTCAAATGGTGCTTCTCGCAGAGGTTGTGGATGTATCGCAGCCCTTCCATCTGACGCGCTTTGATTTCTTCCTGCGTCAGCGGCGTCCCTGCGCCTTCCGGAATCACGGCGCGCTTCCTCTCTTCCGTCTTCCAGAATCCGCCGACGACAAAGGTCTGCCGCTCGCGCGAGTAACCCAATTTCTCCAGCTGTTGCAGCATTTCCCGTTCGAATTTGGAATACAGCAGAAAGACATATTCCTCATGAAACTCACCCGGCAATTCGTCCGGCTTGCAGGCAGGGATTCGTTCCTGTCCTCTGAAACAGTGGTGCGCCGGCGCTACCCTCGGATGATACCACCACTGTATGGCGGACGGACTGTTATCCACATAGGCGAAGGTCGGCAGCCCTCTCTCTTCCAAACGCTGCTTGCATAGGAATGCCGGAGGATTCAGTCCGAAGAGGACGATCTTCTTCCCGTTCAGCGCCCCGCTGTCAATGATTTCATCCAAAGCTTGCAGCAGCAGTTCCGTCATATACTGCGTTTTCATTCTTTCGTCTCCTTCATGATCGAAAGCGTTCTTCGGATCCCGCTTTCGATATCGTAATGCATCCGCCAGCCGAGACGTTTCAACTTACTTCCGTCCAGTCTTGCCCTGGTCGCTCTGCTGTAGCCTGCCGCTTCCGCATCTTCCGGAAGATCGAAAACCACTTTCCGTCCGACGCTCTCCGCAACCAGTTCCGCCAAATCCCGCAGTCGGATGTCCGACACCGTATCCGCGATGTTATAGGCTTCTCCGCATTCTCCCAGCAGCAGTACATACAGCAGTCCCGCAACCGAATCCGCCGCATAGGCATAAGAGAAATACTGGGTTCCGGCGCTTTTCAATACGATATCTTCCCCCGCAAGCGCCTTCTTTAGGAACTGCGACAGGGCTTTCGTATCGGATGAGAGCAGGGTCGGACCGTAGGATCTGGTCAGACGCGGAATCACCACGTCCATCTGCTTCTGACTGATATATGCCTGACAAAGCGCTTCGGCGCAGCGTTTGCTCTCCGGATAACCGGCGCGCAGCGTATTGCAGTCAAGATAGCCGTAATCCTGCTCGCCGAACAACTCCCTGGCGGAATGATTCTCTCCGTAAATCTCATTCGAAGATGCAAACAGGAAACGCATCGCCTTGTGCGCTGCGGCAAATTCCAGAAGATGATAAGTCCCGAATACATTGGCGGTGATTGTTCCGATCGGATCTTTCGCATAGGCGAGCGGGTGCGTGTTGCTGGCAAGATGCAGAACGTAATCCGCTCTCGCAAGCCCGGTAATCTCCATCGGCGCATGAATATCGCAGGGGATGAAATCGAAGCGGTCGTCATCCATGTATGTCGGAAACCGCGCCCGCGCCTTTTCTTCACTTCTGCCGAGGGCGTAAATATGACAGTTCAGTTCGTCTCTTTGATTCTTATGCATCAAAACATCGATCAGGAAACTGCCGATCATACCGGTCGCGCCGGACAGCAAAATGCTCCTGCCGGATAAACGCTCCCATGGAAGCGCCAGATTCGCCACATAGATCAGATCTTCCCTGTAGAACGGATGATTGAGCAATACACGCATAACTCCCCCCTATTTCAGCCAACTGTCACGGTCTGCTTTGATATATGCCTTGAACATTTCAAGGTCGTCCTTCGTGGTCAGTTTGATATTCTTATCCGAACCGGCGGCAAAATACAGCCGTTCTCCCAGTTCCACCATCATGGTGTTGGCGTAGGCGCTGCCGTGGATGCCGATCTCCTTTTCGTAAGCCTCGTGATAGGCGCGGGCGATCTTGCCGAATTGATAAGCCTGCGGAGTCGATACGCGCCGGATGGTTTCTCTCGGAATATATCCGACGGTGGAAATTGCATCATCCACCAAAAAGATCTGTTCATTGTAGGGCAGAGAGGATACCGCGTTCCCGTACTTCGCACAGGTGACGATGACGTCCGTCAGTACCGCTTCATCCACCAAAGGTCGGATTCCGTCATGAATGATAACCGTATCGTCCTCTTTCAGCTCTCCCTCCAAATGATAGACCCCGTTGCGGATCGATTCCTGTGCGGAGTCCCCCGCCGGAACGACCCACTTCATCTTGGTAATGTTGAACTGCTGCGCGTACGCCCAAACAACATCGCACCAGCCGTCGATACAGACCACCTCGATCGCGTCGATCTGCGGGTGATTCTGAAAACTCTCGATCGTATAGATCAGTACCGGCTTGTCGTAAATACTGATAAACTGCTTCGGAATATCCTGCCCCGTTCTGTGACCGGCGCCGCCGGCAATGATAATCGCAACATTCATAGTCTCTCTCCTTTGAGCATTCTGATCAGCCATTTCGTCAGACGGTAAGACGACTTCCCGTCCAGATAACGAAACATCCTGTTTCTGGAAGCAAGCCGCGGCATCTTCATCGGATCCGCCGTTTGAAGCAGCCGAAGCGCCTCGATCAGTTCTTCCTGCGTCTCCGCCTGCACTTCCGGCATATACTGGTTCTGTCTGATCGTGCATTCTCTGGAATCTCTCAGATACTCCTTCCAGTCATAGACAAAAGCGACCGCCTGCTTATCAAGAAGCAGATAATCCGTATATACCGAGGAATAGTCCGTGATTAAGAGATCCGTATCCGCAAGGAAGGTATAAGTATCAATTTCCGGATCCACACTGATGATATGCGAGTAGCGCAGCGTCTCAAGTTCTTTCTTGAGCGCCGATTTCACATGTAACTTAACCAGCAGCTTGCTGTTCTCCTGTTGCAGGAACTCATTGAGCGCGGCGAAATCCATCACGTCCAACAGCCGCTTTTCGGATTCCCGAAACGTGGGCATATAGATATAAATGCGGTATCCCTCCTGCTTCCAATAGGAGATCGTTTCGGCAAGGTTCCGCTCCGCCCGGCTCAACAGGTTGCAGATACCGCACTCGGCATAGGGAAACATCACATCGTTCCTCGGATAACCGTCTACCACCACATGATCTTCCCGCACCGCAAAGGCGGATGCAAAATGCGGGCGCATGGCGTCGGAAGTCGTCAGCACATAGTCCGAGGGTTTCTCATCGGAGAGCCGTCGCAGCCATGTCTTCCACCGCTCCCACGCATTCCTCGGATGTCTGACCCGATCGTGAATGTTGTCGTGATTGATCTTCTTGTTGCCCGTACCGTGCCAGAGATTGAACTTAAACGCACCGCCGGACTGCCAGAAATTGATATCCTTCGAATAGTTGTCATAGATGTAAACGCCCGCTCTGAGCGCGAGCCAGATTCCTCTGAGAGAGTGATAATAACAGGCTTCATAACCGTTCTCATTCAGGAACTCGATGATTTCTTTCTGACGGCTGATCCAAATGGGACGGATCCCGTGAAAGAGCACCTCGGACGGATCCCGCTTCATCTCGCGATAATAGACGGAAGCGTCGGAATGCTGACTCACATAGAGGAAAAGATAGCGGGGATTCTCCGCAAATCTTCGCCCGAAGGTGGAGCCGAACAACCAGAGATTCTGATTTCTGGGCATCAAAAAGGAGAGACCATATATCGGCACCAGAAAGATCTGCAACCAATATTTGATTCTCTCCCAAGATCCGTTTCCCATCCGCTTCACCCCATCGTTATCACATAATACAAATTATGCAAGTCCGGATAGAATAATTATACAATATATGGGGGGATTTGTGTAGGCTTATTTCATTACCACGACTCGCCTTACCACTTCTTTAAGTAGGTCTTCCGCTCTATCGGGTCAAGTATGGCAATTTCGGGATCCTGATAGTAACTGTCCGATTTCTCATGCTTCGTGCTGACCTCTTCAAAAATCGCGCCGGTCTTGCTGGAAAATGCGTGCATCTCGCCGCGCAGTACCGTCTGGATATCTCCGGGATGCAGGTGCTTCTCTTCCTGATTCTCGATCTGCACATCCAGATCGCCGTAGAGCAGTTGGAAGGTCTCCTCTTTGATCTTATGCGCATGGAACGGATGGAACTGCCCCGGAAGCACAATAATATATTTCTTGCAGTATTCCCGGTTGATAATGTTGATGATGATCGCTCCGTACTGTCTGAAATGGGGAATCCCGTAATGATGGGACAGTTCCACCTCGAAATCATTTCCAAGGGCAATGCCCGCTTCGTAGAGCATGCCTTTCGCATCATGGACAGCGCCGCGCACAATTCCGACGCCTGTAATCTTCGGATGCTCCGTAATCGCTTCATTTGCTTTGTATGCATGACTCGCGCTCATCTTGCCATCCTTGAATTCTCCGCTGGTCATCTGCTTGTCCCCGCAAGGCATCGCGAAGAAGACGTCATCGCTTCTTAAAAGTTCACCTTCCGCGATATCCCGTTTCGCATAAACGCCGCGCATCAGGGAGCGGAGCGAATCGATCTCCGCCTGACTCACATACTTCTTGCCGTCACGCTTCAATCCGCATGTCGTTTTCGCAAGCAGCATGGCTTCGACCCATTTCTCCGTCTGAGCAGGATTCATGGAGTAGGCGTTCAGTTGGATGCTCTCTGTCGGAAGTCCGACATGACGTTCCAGAATCCTTGCGCCCTTGGCAACCGCCATCATGCCGACGGTAGGATCGTCCGGCGCTTCATGCCCCGAATAACCGATCGTGACGTCCGGATAACGGCGCTTCATCTTGTCGATAAAATCAAGCTGGAGAGACGCCGCAGGAGCCGGATACTCGGCGATACAATGCAGGAAGGCAAAATCACAGCCTCTGTGTGAAAAGAAATTATAGATCTTGTCAATATCTTCGATGGATTTGCCGCCCGTGGAAATAATCAGCGGTTTCCTTGCCGCTGCCGCCTTGGTGAGCAGGGGCCAGTCCAGAGCGGAGCAACTGGCGATCTTGATGATATCAAGACCCTGATCCATACACCATTCCACTCCTGTCTCATCAAACGGCGTACTCATGGATATCATGCCATCTGCGCGGATTGCACTCGCCAGTTCCGAAAACTGCTCATAATCCAGTCTCGTACTCATGAACCTGGGAATGTGCTTCACATCCGTCCTGTCTTTGAAATCGGGATGAATGAAGGAATCCAATTCGCGGTACTGCAATTTGACCGCAGCCTTGATATTGTATTTGCGGGCAATCCGCCCCATTTCACGAATGATATCAAGCCCGTGCTCCACGCTTCCCTGATGGGAATTCGCCATTTCGAAAATAAAAAGGTCGTCATATATTTTAGCCATATCGTTCACCTCGATGATTGATGCCGTTTCGGCATCCTCTTATATTGAATATATCGGCAATTCGATCCGATTCATTCATCCGCAAGCAGCAATAATTTCTCCCTGATCATCGGAATCAGACGTTCCATTGCATCCATTTCCAACTGCAGATAGTCGATTCCCATATGACAGCTCTTGATCAGTTCCGTTCTCTCATCCTGCTGTTCCCGGTACACCTTCTGCAACAATTCCGTCGTTTCGTTCTGGATCAGATTTTTCACATATTCCATGACCGGCGTCTTCTCGAGAAATTCCGTTACCGTCTTGCTCTTCTCATACAACAGTTTGAAGCCCTGATTCCTGTATTTGTCCTCATAGATGCGTTTGAGCATCTGCTCATAGATTCTGATTCCCTCGGCTGCTCTGGAAACGCAGAGTTCCAGTTCTTTCGGAATCCTCTGCATATATGCAAGAAACGCAGCCCGTTCCTCTTCCGTCATGAAGCGATCCGTTTCGGCAATGGCTCTCTCATAATCAAAATCTTTGTTGCAGTATTCGCTGATTGCTTCCCGCAGTGTCATGATCCGACTGCCGTAAATTTTGGCGCCGCCCTCCGTCGCGTCGATGACCGTCAGATCCTGCCGCGCTGCGATCCGTTCCTCGATCCAGGTGCGATATAAGGTAAATTCACCGGAGGATACGATCGGCTTCCCGTTGATATCCTCTGTCATGACATTGTTCGTAAACTGATTGATGTCCCTGTTCTTCTCTCCGCGTACCGACGATGCGGAATGCGTCTTGTTCCCGGTGTAGGCAAGATCCTGTCCCACCATGATGATGGTCGAAAATTGCAGCATCTCGCAGACGGAGAACGCGTCATTTGCCACAGAGCCGCCGGACGCCATCACGGGGAAGAGCTTCTCCCGTTCCGTAAAAAAGGCGCCGATATGTTGGTTCAAATCGTTCGTGAAGAACTTATCCGCTCTGTGATTCTTCAGAATGACGTGATTTGAAGTGATCTGACAGACCATCGGGACGTCATTTGCCAGATCGTTCGAGAAATGCCTTGCAAGTTTCTTCGGATCAATGGACACGCAAAGATCCGGCGTAACCCCTGCCTGAAACAAGGTTCTGAGCGCCGAATCGGCCGCAATGATCAGTGCCTTTCCCTTCGCCCGCTTCAATTCGGAAACATTGAGATCCAGCGAGGGGCCTGAAGCCACAACAATGGCAGGCATACCCGCGGGGATTCTCCGGTAGAGGTCTTCCAGTGATTTGGAGCCGGTCAGAAAGCAAAGATTGGCAAAACAATTCTCAAAAAACGCCGCGTGAAACCGACCCAGGACGCTCTGCGATGAATGGATGGAACTTGCCGTCTTTTCCAGTGCAGACATATATTCAAGATAGGCTTCCAGGAAAAGGTAATTATAATTGGGGTAGACGTAATATTGCAGGGTGCCGATATCCGTAAAAGCGAGAAACTTTGAGAAAACATCTGCGGGCGTAGTGTCAAACGCGCTTCTGACCAGAAGATGAAAGCGCTCGTTTTGGAAGAGCGGCGTCAGATCCTCATACTGCATTACCGCGAACAGAATGGAGAAGTTCGGCTCATAGACATAGATCTGAACGGAAGAATCCGTTGTAGCAAGCAATTTCTCCGCCATACAGCCGTTTCCGAGACCGAAGAGAAAGAATTTGGAAAAGAGCGCGGGCGTTTCCACCCTGTCACGAAACAAAGCAAGAAGCGGCTCCATATCATAGAGTGAATCCAACTGCAGGAGTTCGTCCTCTTCCTGCACGAAACAGACCCGCTTGTCTCCCGCCAAATCGTTTCCGACCTTTGGATCCGGCGCTTCCGTATGAAATTGTTCCGCCAGTTCCGGAAATCGTTTCAGGAGTGCATCTTGATTCTTGTCGTAAATAGTCATAACATCCCCCAAATGCTTTATCACGCAGTTTCAGTGTATCATATTTCAGAACAGGAAAAAAGACCGGCAATGCCGGTCTTGATTCCTGATAGCAATGGCTGATTACTGGAGTAAGGAAAGAACGCCCTGCGTAGCCTGATTCGCCTGTGCAAGCATTGCCTGACCGGCCTGCTGAAGGATGTTGTTCTTCGTGTACTCAACCATCTGGGATGCCATATCGGTATCACGGATAGCACTTTCAGCTGCAGTTGTGTTCTCAACAACGTTGTCCAGGTTGGCGATGGTGTGCTCTAAACGGTTCTGAACTGCACCAAGACCGGATCTCATTTCGGAAACGGTTGCGATTGCGTTGTTTACCATGGAGATTGCGGTACGTGCGCCTTCCAGCGTGGATACGTCAACAGATGCGATACCGATCGAACTGCATCCGACGCTCTGGATCTTGATGTTGATTCTCTGCTCGTCAACGTTTGCAGCACCAACCTGAATTGCCTTGCCGGATTTGAAATCGCCGTTTAACAGTTTCAGAGTGTTGAACTCTGTGGACTGCTTAACTCTGTTGATTTCGCTCTTCAGCGCGACCACTTCGAGGTTGATTGCAGTACGGTCTGCGTCTGTGTTGGTTCCGTTTGCAGCCTTAACTGCCAGCTCGTTCATTCTCTGTAACATGGAGTGAACTTCTGTCAGCGCGCCTTCTGCTGTCTGTACGCAGGAAACACCGTCCTGTGCGTTGGAAGAAGCCTGTGTCAGACCGCGGATCTGGCTTCTCATCTTCTCACTGATGGTCAGACCTGCTGCATCATCAGCTGCACGGTTGATCTTGTAACCGCTGGATAACTTCTCAGTTGCCTTTGCCTGTGACGAGGTTGTGATGCCTAACTGTCTGTTGGCATTCATTGCTGTCATGTTGTGTTGTACTACCATAGTATTTCCTCCTTGAATGTATGTGCGGTGGCTTCCTTGCCACAATGATTGATCGTGTGCTCTAAGCCTGCCGGCCGATCGCTCCATTGGTTTAGAGCCCATTTGCGGAGTAATTGCTTACTCACATTATATATATCGGACATTTTCACATTTCCTTAACATAATATGATAAAAATTTAAATTTTATAAACATTTCAGTTTTCTGTTCCGAAATGCCGCTTCCGGCATCATACGACGTCGCCTTCCTCCTCTGCCGCGATCGTTTGATCGGCAATCTTCGTATTTCTTATCATTTCATAGTAGCCGATCAGATTCGTTCTGGTTTCCTGATACAGGACATCCAGTTTTACGAATTTGTCTTTCCCGTCTATTGCGCCGAGAATCCGATCCAACTGTGAAGACCAGTAAAGCGCATCGTCGGCAACCGCTTTGAGTTCCGCGCCGGAATAAGATTCCACAATCGTCGGGAATGTCAGCCCGATCAGCCGGTAAAGTTCCGGAATCTGCATTCCGTAATCATTCATGTGATTGAGCATCAGATTCGCCGCCATATCTTCCAGATGCAGGATCAGTTTCTCAATCAGGTCTCCAAAACGATAGGTTTCCATCGCTATCCTCCCGTACTCTTTTGATTTCCGGAACATGTTCTATGGTATATTGTAGCACATCTTCTGAAGAGGCAAAAGAAAAAGACCGGCGCCGCCGGTCTTCTTCTTTATGATAGTATAGATTAGCCGAGCAAGGAGAGAACGCCCTGCGTAGCCTGATTTGCCTGTGCAAGCATTGCCTGACCGGCCTGCTGAAGGATGTTGTTCTTCGTGTACT
>CAZNCH010000009.1:10166-40708 GCA_964571555.1 uncultured Lachnospiraceae bacterium
GCATTCATTGCTGTCATGTTGTGTTGTACTACCATAGTATTTCCTCCTTGAATGTGAATTGTGTAGCTTCCATGCTACAACGTTTGTGAGTTGGTACTGCTCCTGCCCTGTTCCTCTCCGGCCGTACGCTCCGTCAAGTTGCGGTCAGGTGTCCAAGCAATTTCATTTGCTTGTATATAATATATCGGAATCGATGTGTAAAAATCAACCCCTAAAATTATATTTTTAAAAAAAATTTTGCACCGCCTATTTATTTTTGTCGAAACTGCCGGATGTGTCTCCGTCCGGACTGCTCATCGACTTGTAATAACTGCTGACAACCTGCATGCTTTTTCTGCTCTGCCGGATTTCTTTTTTGGCGCCCATCATCACGGCTTCCAACTTGGCACGGTTGCGCTCTTCGCCGGTTTGAATCCGGATGCCCTTGTCGGTCAGTTCCGAAATCAGTTCCTGCAGCACCTTGAGTTCCTTACGGTACTGCGCTCTGTTCGCCATCAATTCGTCTCTGATCCTGTCATACAGAGACTGAAAGCCCTGATCCAGTTCGTTGATCCTTTCGATCAGCGTATCCTTTTCCGCAATAAGTACGTTGAAACGATCCCAGTCGATCTCGCCGTATCCTTTCTCAATGACGCATTCGGACTGGGCTTCGTTCTTCTCTATCAGTTTGGCAAGCGCCGCGTCCTTCTTACGCAGGCTGTCTGTCATCATTTCCAGATAACTCTGTATTTCGTTCATCTCATTCTCCCGCCAAAACTTTCATGTTCGGCGTTTTCCGGCTTCTGTCGCGTCAGGCGGTTGCGCTCTGCTGCTTCTTCATAATTTCCTTCCATGCGTCCCGTAGCGTGCGAAGATGCTGATTAACCTCTTCAAGGATTTCCTTATCCTTCTTCACATTTGCTTCGCGGAGTCGCCTGATCAGGTAATTATAAATGGTATTATATTCGTTGGCAATGGCATAATCGAAATTCAAAGTGATCTGGAATTCTTCTATGATCCGCTCCACTTTCATGATATTATCATGCGCTTTCTGAATGTTTTTCTGCTCAATCCCGAGGATGGCGATGTTGCAGAATTTAATGGCGCCGTCGTACAACAGTAATGTGAGTTCCGCAGGAGAAGCCGTCAGGATTTTATTACGTGTGTACTGATCCATCTGCTGTGCATTCAATGTCATTGTCTTCACCTCTTCCTAAGTTATGATGGAAGCGTATTTCAGTTGCCGAGGAGCTGCGAGATATAATTCTGCTGCGACTGGATCTGGCTGAGTGCCTTCTCCATCTGCGTAAACTGCTTATAATACTTATCCTCTATCTTGGCAATGTAAGCCTCGTAGTCGGAGATTTTCTTCTCCCATTCATCGGATTCCTTCTTCAACTTCTTATCTTCGTAGAAGTTGCCGAAACTTCTGTACGAATTGGAAGACGACAATTTCGTCATTCCGCTGTAGAGATCGCTTGCAAGCTGCTGGAAGAACGAAGTCACCGATTTCGGGTCGGCTGCCAGCGCGGACTTCAGTTTGTCCGCTTCGCCCATGGTATCCGGATCATCCGGGTTCCCATCGATATGAAGCGCATTTTTCTCATTGTCGGCAGCAAGGAAATAACTCATCGTGCTGATGCCGAAACTGGAAAGACTCAGCGTCTTGCCGTCGATGTCGTAGGTCTTAAGCATCGTCATACGCAGTGTGTTCGAGATCGTTGAAATCGTGCTGTCACGACGAAGCAAGGCGGATTTGATCTTATCTTCCCACTCTTTGACTTCCTCGTCGGACATTGCGTCCTTTTCCTCGTCCGAAAGCATTTTATACTTGTCTGCGGACGCCGCATTGTACAACTTGTCCATCTCGTTCACCAGGCTGTTGTATTCCTTGATGAAGTTCCGAATGGTATCATAAGCCGCGTCAAAATCCGCTTCCGTGGTGAGGGTTACGAAAGAATCCTCTTTTGTCTTCTCTCTGACCGTAATCGTAAGACCGTTAATCGAGAATGTATTGTTCTCGCTTGTATATTCCACGCCGTTTAGCGTAATGGTCGCATCCGCCGCGTCAATCTTCGTGGCGCCGGTCTCTTCCGTCAGACCAAGCGACGCCAAAGCAGCCGTATTTCCGCCGAAGGAAAAATCATTCTTCTCGCCGCTCTCCTGTGCGCTGATATATAATCTGCCCTGTTTTTCATCGAAATTGGCGTTCAGTCCTGCAGCCGATACCGTAGAGGTAAACTGTCCGACCGTCATATCGCCGCTCACGTCAATCGTGATCGTGGTTCCGTTTCCCTTGGTCAGCGTGATGGTGTCGTTTCCGCTGAAGCCGAGTTCGCTCAACTTGGTCTTTGAAGTTGCGCCGCCCTGCTCCGTCGTCTCGATCTTTCCGCCGGTCAGATACGCGGACTGCGCAAGTGACTGCACCCGAAGCGACTGCTTGCCCTCTACCGCATTGTCGGAAGACACGACGGAAGCAATGGACGAATCGGAAACGAGCGTTTTCTTCTTCTGGAGATTCGAAGAAAACCGCATGTTGGAAACCGCTTTGCTGAAGAAATTCTTCACCTTTGTATTCAGTTCCTTCCATGCGTCCTGTTTCCAGGACAGTTTCTTCTGTTCTCCCTTGTACTGAACCTTCTTCTTATTGTATGCATTGATCAGATCCTGTACCATTGCATCGGTATCAAGACCGGAATTCATACCCGTCAATCGAATACTCATGTGCCCTCCTATCTACGCTCGTCGACCATGATGCCGGCGATTTCCCATACCTTTGCGATCATATCAAGCGTCTTCTCGGGCGGAAGCTCTTTGATCACTTCTTTGGTCTTCCGATCGACCAACTTGATCGTTACGCGTCCCGTTCCTTCATGTATGCCGAATAGAGCTTCGGAATTGTACATCTTCCTGTTCAATTCCTCCACTGCCTTGCGAACCTTCTCGCGGCTCGCCTGGGATTGCTGCTGGGGATACCCCTGACCGCCTTCCCCGTCCTTTTGCGCCACGGAATCAACGACAACCGTTCTGCTGTCTACCAGATTTGTCTCCTGCACGTTACTGTCCGTGTATTCTGCTGCAGGCTTGTCCATTCTGACTTCAGGTACCTGTGAAATCGGCTGTGCCTGAAAGCTCATCGCACTGTTAAGTGGTTCTAAAGCCATATCTCGTTACCTCCTTTTAACGAAATTCCGATACATCCTGTATTGCATATATCGACATTTTTCAGAAATTCTTAACCTCAAAAAATAGATTTTAATGCATCGATTCCTTCCGGCTCCATGGCAGCCTGATTTGCTTCCTGAATCTGCAAATATACTTCTTTGCGGTAAACAGGAATCTCCTTGGGCGCGGAAATGCCGACCTTCACCTGATCTCCCTTGATATCGAGGATTGTAATTTCTATTTTATTGTCAATGACAAGTGCTTCGTTTTTCTTTCGGGATAACGCCAACATATTATTCACCTGCCTTTTCTTTTGCTGCCTTCAGGATCTCATAGATCGGATACTTTACTTCGTAGGTATCCTCTTCTGCGATAATCTGCGCCGCCATTAAGTTCTCGCCGTTGATCACGAGGGGAGCGCGCAGGTTCACGCTCATCTTCTCGATCTCCTTTGGAATCGTGATCGTTACCAGCACCAACGTATTCTCTGCGCTCATCGCGCCGAGCGGCTTTAAGAGTTCGTCTTCAATACTCGGATTATAGTCCGGGCGCACCGTGAGCGGGTCGATGACCGGCATCGCAAAGGCGGGTTCCTGAATCGACTGCAGCCAGCGAACGTTACCGTTTCCTTCGCTGTCATGGATCAGCAGGAACTCTTTCAGTTCCGGAAACCCGACAATGCCGTTGACGAATCTGATCAATTTGTCTTCATCGACCTCAATCTGTCCGAAAATCTTCGTTGTAATAATCATAATGTCTTCCTCCGTGATTCCTCATTATGTGTGATATCTTCGCCTGCGAAAATCATTATTTCACTGATTCTTCCGCGCCAAATCCCGCTTAGAGATAGTTCAGCAGCGTCTGCTTCGCAATTTTGCCGGCTGCAAGTCTGGCTGCCTCCAGCGAGAGTTCCGCATTGGTCAGTTCGATCGCCGTGTCCGAAAGGTTGATGTTGATATTGGCGTCCGCAAGTTCCTTAAACGTATTCTTCTGGTCATTCACACGTTCTTTGGTCAGTTCCAAACGTTTTCTCGCCGCACCGACTTCCGTGATTGCCAGATTCGTACGATCGGAATATTCCGTGAATCTCGTCAGCCCCTGTGAAAACATCTTCTGCATCTTATCGGCAAGCAGATCCTTCTCTTTCCTCATGGAAGCGATACGCGCGTTGATTTCTTCCAGTTGCGCTGCGCTGTAGCGCTCTGTCTGCGCCGCCATTTTCTGCAGCTTTTCAAGCTTGTCTTCCGCATCGATCACGGCTTGCGTCGCCGCCATCAGTTCGTCGACGTCCCTGCAAATATCGTGTGTAAACACCTGATTCGCATTGGTATTGATGATGATGCTCTGACCGAAACTGATCTCATAGGAAATACTCTGGTTCTCAAAGTGCGGCATCGGATTGCCCTGTGCGTCAAACTTATTATAATCGATACCGGCGCCGTCCGTACACTGGAAAAAATGCTCCGGACGAAGATCGTTTTTCTTCCAGCTTTCTTTATTATATTCGATCGAAATATCCGACGTCCCCGGATGCTGCAACGTATCGCGCAGATCGTTCGAAAGAATCAATTCTCCCGTTTCGGCAATCAATCT
The DNA here is from genome assembly GCA_964571555.1 of uncultured Lachnospiraceae bacterium. Lineage (GTDB taxonomy): Bacteria > Bacillota > Clostridia > Lachnospirales > Lachnospiraceae > UBA2868. The sequence goes on from CAZNCH010000009.1 coordinate 14,904, forward strand.
CGCCTCATTTGCGCCGAGGGTGGAAGTATCATAAGCGGCGTCATCCGCCTTTTCGCTATAGACCACGGTCACCGCGGTCATTGTCGCGCCGCCGTCGGTGCTGTACTGCAGGGACACGGTTTGCGGGTATTTCACATGATCATAAGCCAGACGCACCCTGTAGATGCTCCGATCCTCGATCGACTGCTCCGGATGATTCGTCGTGAGGTCGGAACCCGTCTCATCCACCGCAAAATCGCCGAAAATGTGCGTAATCTTGCTGATATCGTCCGCCGTCCACTCTTCCCTGATCCGATAGTCGTTGGTCTCCGCTTCCCGAAAAGTCAGTGCTTCGCCGGTACGATAACCGGTGAACACGGTTCTGTCCGCATAGTCCGCATTGCCGGAGGAGTAGATCTGATCCCGCATGCTCTGCAAATCGGCGAGAATATTTCTGCGGTCCTCTGCGGTATTGTCGTCCGACGCGCCTGTCGTTAAACTTTCATGAATCTTGGTCAGCACGGAATCCGTCTGCGATAACGCGGTCTCCGTAATTTTCATCCATGCTTCCGCATCGGGGATATTCTTGTCATAGAACTGGTTGGACTGCGCAATGTTGCTGTTCAAGCGAAGCGCGCGGATGGCAATGACCGGATCGTCCGACGGTCTGGTAATCTTCTGACCGGACGCCAGCTTGGTGTTGATCTTGTCCTCATTCAACTTGTTGGAGTTGATGTTTTTCTTGGTGTTGTTATTCATGATGGAATTGGTAATTCGCATTCCCATTCACATTACCTCCTGACTCTTACACGCCTGTCTGCAGAATCAGCCTGTCGTAAATTTCCGTGAAAACCTGCATCATCTTGGCGGACAGGTTAAACGCTTCCTGGAATCTGACAAGATTCAACGCTTCTTCATCGTTGTCCACGCCGGAAACCGACAACCTCTGGTTCTGGATCGCACCCGAAATGTCGCTGTAATTCTTGTAAAAAGTGTTGGCTGAACTCGCAGACAGCGCAATGTCCGCAAGTACCGTCTGCAGAAATTCCTTGGATGTACAGCCGCGGATTCCGACCTTGTTCTTCACGGTCAACAGCTGCTCCGCGACGTCCTGCGCGTCACGTCCCTGCCGCATATCGGTCGTGGTTCCGAACAGGGAACTGTCCTTTCGCATGTGATTGTTCACTTCCAAGGAAGCGGCGGTCAGACGGTAATACGTATCCTGAGACGAATCCCACGCCGTCAGTCCCACCGTATAGTCCGCAAAGGTAAACGTATTGTCCCCATCCACGAGATCCGCAGAGGTAAAAAGCACTTCCGCGGGGTTTCCGTGGACATCCTCCGCCGTCAGTTCGATTTCGTTCATATCTCTGGCGAAGACGCGAACCCACTCGTTCATCTGCTCCATATAATAAGGGATTCCCTTGTAATCAATCTCGTTTCCGACCGAAGCCGTATTGTTCAGGTAGATGTTGTCGAGCGCGGTCGGCGTATCTTTCAGGTAGAAGGTGTATTGCTTTGCTGTCTGGTCAAACGACCAGCCCACATATTCGAAATCTTTGGACGCAAGCGTCAGCAGCCCTTCCTCCGGAATCGCAGTCTTGTTCATATCCAACAGATAATCCGCGGTCACATCGATCGTGATCGTGCTGTAGGTGTTGCCCTGATAAGTGCCGGTTCCGAATGCGCTGTCCGAGGTGCCGTGGAAATATTCCTCGTTATTGCCGTCACGCATCTCCACCAGTCCCTGCAGTTCTCCGCCGAGATTCTTGCCGTAAAGATTAAACTCCAGATCGTTGGACCAGCGGAGCGTATAGAGCCCGTCCGCATCGGACTGGTTCACGCGCTTCTCTCTGGGAACGCACTCGAGGGTATTATAATCATAGCCGTCCACGAGACACTGTCCGCCCGCAATATCCACATAGTATTTATAGATGCCGGATTCTTCCGTCGAACTCTCTCCGACATAGATCGGAACTTCGGTTACCTTGACGGTTACGATTTTGGATAACTGATCGATCAGCAGTTCCCTCTGATCCCTCAGTTCGTTCGCATGGGAACCCGTGATCTCAATGATATTGATCTGCTTGTTCAGCGTTGCAATCTGTGAGCCGAGAGAATTGATCTCATCCGCCTTGTTCTTGATTTCGGTGTTGATATCGAGCTGCATCTTCTGCATAATGGTATGCATGGAACCGAAATATTCGCACAGACTCTGTGCCTGCGAGAGAAACTGGGTCTTGGCGCTTTCATCGCCGGGTCGCTTGTAGACCTCTTCCAGGGCTGTGAAAACCTCGCCGTAAATCGCGCCGAAGCCTTTCTTGGTTTCGGTTTCACTGAAATGATCCTCGATCTGTCTCATATAATACTGCTTGATCTCGTAAGTACCCAGACTCGTGTTGTTGTTCCAGTATTTCAGATCATAATACTGATCCCTGACACGGTTGATCATGATGGTATCGACGCCGGAGCCCGCCATGCCGTAAGTTGACCAGGTGTGCAGCGCATTCCCCGCCTGCTGCACCGCTTCCTGACGGGAGTAGCCTTCCGTCTCGACATTCGCAATATTATTGGCAGTTGTGTTCAGCGATGCGTTTGCTGCCAGAAGTCCTGTATAGGAAATATTCAATCCGAAAAATTGAGACGTCATATACGGCTCCTTTCCATGTTATCTTTATGCCAGTCTGTTGATCAGATGCTCCAGCATGGTATCAACGGCGTTGATATATCTGCTTGCCGCATTAAACGCGTTTTGGAACTTGATCATGTTGTTCAGCTCCTCGTTGGAAGAAACGCCGATCACTTCCTGTCTCGCGTTTTCCAGCGATCTTGCGGTCTGCTCCTGACTCTTCAAGAGCGTATTGAAAATAAAACCGGTATTCCCGACCTGCGAAACCATCGCGTCGTAGAAATCCATGAAATTATATTCCTTGCTGTTGGTCGGCGTCAGCGTGTCGTAGTTGTCGCGGAACGTCCGCGCCAGCGCATCCGCTTTCGCCTGATCCACCTGCTTGTCCTGCGTTTTGAAGGACAGAAGCGTCGGCTCCTTTAAAAGTCTCGGATTCAACTTGAGGTTGGAAATACTGTACATGGAAGAAATATCCACCGGCGCGCCGCTGGTATCTTCTCCCACATAGTACCAGCCCTCCTGGGTATGCGTAGCATCCAGATCCGCGGTTCCGTAATATCGATATCGGTCATTGCTGCCGAGCCTGACAAACATTTCGACCGGAAGCCGATCCGCTTCATCAGCACCGTAAGCATAAAAGCGATCCTCCGGCGCCACTCCGTTCTCGCCGCAGAGCACATCGTTGATCCGCGTCACAATGCCGTTGATCAGACGATCCAGTTCCGCCATTGTGGTCATGAGCGGCGACCTGTTGGTCGCGATATAGTCCACCCCGTTGGCGTCGGTATAGCCCGTTTCGTAGATGTTATACTCCACGCCGCCAATGATGGTGGAGCCGGACATGTCGGAGTAGCAGGCTCTTCTGTCGCCGCGCATGACCAGGACAGACCGCAGTTCCCCGACGTCGGTATCATTCTCGGAAGAAATGACCTGATTGCAGTCATAGACTTCCACATTTTCATTCCACGGCCAAATCGGTGTCACAAAGCCGGAACCGTCGTCCGTCTTGGTTCCCATCTCGAAGACCCTGTCCTTGCATACGAAAGGCACGCCTTCAATGGATACTTCCACAATATTGTCCGCATCTTCGGAATAGGAAATCTTGCAGATCTCCCCCAGTTTATCGAGAAGGACATTTCTTCGGTCCCGAAGGTCATTGGCTTCTTCGAGTCCGATCTCCGTCCGTTTGATCGCATCGTTTAATCTTTTGATCTCATTTCCGTAATCGTTGATACTCTTCACCAGATTCTTCACTCTGGCATTTAAATTGTCCTGGAAATTCTGCAGCCCGTTATAGGCAGCCTGCGCTCTTTCCAGCATTTGCAGTCCGGTTGCGACGAATTCACCCTGCACCACCGAACTGGCGGGATCCTTCTGCAACTCCTGGATGGCTGTCCAGAAATCGCTCAGCGCGTCATGGAACGAAGCGCCTTCCATTTCGCCCAGCAGCGTCTCAATCTCCGCCGTGGTCTCGTAAGCCACGTCATAGAACGACTTCCGCCCTATCTCTTCCCGATAGGACTGGTCGAGAAAATAATCCCTGACCTGTCGGCAATCGGCGTACTCCACGCCGAGTCCGGACTGTTTCAGAGATACTCCCGCATTGCCCAGATTATGATATTCTTTGTCTTCGAGTAAGGTTTGCTGTCTGACGTACCCTTGGGTCTCAAGATTCGATAAATTATGCGCCGTGGTATTCAGCGCATTCTGACTTGTCTGTAATCCGGATACACCAATGTAGAGACTTCCCATTAACGGCATGTGATCACCTACTGTTTCGCATCAAATCCACCGATAGTTCCGAGTGTTCCGCCAATGTTCATGGCACTTTTCCCATAGTTGGCGGTTTGCGGTGCCTGCTTCATCGCTTTGATCAGGTTCAGATCGAACGCAACCATCTCTAAGGCGTGTCCGATCAACTGCTCATTCTGCTCATTGATCCGACGGATCTGTCCTACCGTTGCGGACAGCCCGTCGATCAGTGCATTCAGTCTCTCCCGTTCCCTGGGCTGACTCTTCAGCAGATCTGCAAGTACCGACAATTTTAATGTTTCAACATCCTTGTTGATCACGTCTGCAATATCATGGGTCACCGTCTCACGCCTGTGATCCAGTTGACTGATATGATTGATGACGTTTTGTTCTTCATCCGTGATTTTCTGCAGCGCGACAATGTCGTTCTGCACAATAACTTCGGTCTTTCGACTCGTAATGTCCAAAAGCTGTTTAAATGTATTCTCTTCCTCTTCGAGCACGGTTAGGAGCTCTTCCATAAGGCTTGCCAATTCGGATTACCTCCAGGCTTCATACGTCTCCAACAGCTTGCTTGCAAAATCATCACCGTTTACATTGTAAGTTCCGGCGTCGATCTTCTGTTTGAGCGGAGTGGTTAATTCCTCTCTGATTTCAGGCGCATTCAGTACCGCCTGTTTCAGGGTCTGGATCTCTTTGCCGAAACTGGAGATCTGAACCTGATCCACGCGTCCCGCTTTATCCGTCTTTCCGGGCTTGTTGACCTTTTGAGACTGATAGATCTGATTGACCTGATTATATGCTTCTATACGCATGTCATTCTCCCCTTTCCTTCCTTGGAATTTATGGCTCTCACCACCATGTGAAGGCACGAACAATCTGATACCTATATTTATTTTATCGACCGAAACGCGCAAGACTTTAGGTTATTTTCGTTTTTTTAATTACTTTGTGATGAATAGCCTGCAATCCACGTGTTCCGCCCGCTATGGCGAACCGAGCGGAAATAAGATAGAATAGAGATTATGAAGAACACAGTCATCGGAATCCTCGCCCATGTAGATGCGGGCAAGACCACTCTTGCGGAGAGCATTTTATATACCTGTCAAAAGATCCGTAAACCGGGTCGCGTCGATCATGGAGACACGGTTCTGGATCATTATGCCGTGGAGAGGGAGCGTGGAATCACCGTGTTCTCCAAGCAGGCGCAGATTACGTATGGCGGTCGGAACTTCACGCTGCTGGACACCCCGGGACACGTGGATTTCTCCGTCGAAACCGAACGAACCTTAAACGTTCTGGACGCCGCCATCCTTGTGATCTCCGCCAAAGATCGGGTGCAGGCGCACACCTTGACCCTGTGGCGTTTGTTGCGGCATTATCATGTGCCTGTCTTTCTGTTTGTAAACAAAATGGATCAGCCGGGAAACGATCCTGACGCGATCCTTTCCGACCTCAGGAATCGACTGGATTCCCAGATCATTTCCTTTCCTTCCGCGCCGGAAGAGGGTGCGAAGCATACGCCTTCCGATGACGTCTGGTATGATGAGCTCTCGATGTGCAATGAAGAGATGATGGAATCCTTTCTGGAGAACGGCGTCATTGAAACGTCCGCCATCGCGGCTGCCGTTTCCGCAAGAGAAGTGTTCCCCGTCTACTACGGTTCCGCATTGCATCTGCAGGGGATCAAAACGCTGCTTAACGGCATTGCAACATATCTTCCGGCAGGGGAAAAAGCGACGGAAGACGTCCCTTTCTCCGGCAGGGTCTTCAAAATTTCCAGAGAGAACGGGACAAGGCTCACCCACGTTCGGATCACGGCAGGGACTCTGCAGGTGAAAGACGCCCTGACTTATGGGGAATATACAGAAAAAATCAATCAGATCCGCATCTATCACGGATCTGATTTTTACCCGGTGGAGAAGGTTTCCGCCGGGGATATTTGCTGTTTGACAGGTCCGAATCACACCGTGGCGGGTCAGGGACTTGGGGCTGATCCTGTAAAGATTGAGTCCTATCTTATGCCGGTGCTGACCTATCAGGTCATTCCGCCTTCCGGCACGGATCCCGTCGCAGCGCTGGAACAGCTGCGTTCCTTAAATGAAGAAATTCCGGAACTGAACGTGACATGGAAAGAAAACTCTGCCGGCATCCATGTACAGGTGATGGGCGAGGTGCAGATCGAGATCCTCAGGAAACTGATCTATGAACGCTTCGGAATGGAAGTCTCCTTCGGAAACGGCACGATCCTGTATCAGGAAACCATTGCAACGCCCGCCGAAGGCATCGGCCATTACGAACCTCTGCGGCACTATGCGGAGGTACATCTTCTTCTGCAGCCCGCAGAAGCCGGTTCCGGCTTGTGTTTCGACAGTATCTGCTCCACAGATGATCTGGACCTGAATTGGCAGCGGCTGATCCTGACACATCTGAAAGAACGGGTTCACTGCGGGGTGCTTGGGGGCTTTCCGCTCACAGATTTAAGAATCACTCTGGTAGCCGGACGCGCCCATATCAAGCATACCGAAGGCGGAGACTTCCGACAGGCAACCTATCGCGCGATCCGGCAGGGACTGATGCAGTGTGAGTCACATCTTCTGGAGCCGGTCTACGCCTTCGAACTGGAAGTTCCGGTCTCGGAAATCGGCAGAGCCATGTCCGACATTCAAAAAATGTCCGGTCACTTCGATCCTCCGGAAACCCGTGGCGAAACCGTTCGGATTCAGGGAACCTGTCCGGTTGTAACCATGCAGGATTATCAGCGCGAGGTCAACCGGTACACCCGCGGTCTGGGACATCTGAATCTGCGGGCGGCAGGATACTGCCCCTGCCACAATGAGGAAGCGGTTCTTTCGAAACTGAACTATGATCCGGATGCGGACGTGAATCATCCTTCCGCTTCCGTTTTCTGTTCTCACGGCGCTGGCACGCTGGTCCCCTGGTATCAAGTGCCGGAAGCGGCGCACATTCAGACGGGAATCGATGTTTCCAGGTTATCGGCTGCGTCGGATGAACGCGGGAATGATCCGGGTGCCGGAAGCGACGCATGCGATTCGGATGCCGTGAATGCGATGGATGCCGCACAGCGGCGCGTATCGGAAGCGCATCATGCCTCCCGGCTGATTTCACAGGAAGAGATCGAGAAGATCTACGCAAGCACCTATAAGCAGAGCAAAGAGGATCTTCTCCCGTATCGGGACGATCCGAATCGCGTGAAGGTCGTTTCCGGAAATCACAAGGAGAAGCCGTACCGATATCAACCGATCGCTCCGAAAGAAGAATATGTCTTTGTTGACGGATATAATGTGATTTTCGCATCCGATGAGCTGCATGAACTGGCGAAGAGAAATATTGACAGCGCAAGAGATGCGCTAATCGACAAATGCTGCAATTATCAGGGATATCGGGGCTGTCGCCTGATTCTGGTGTTCGACGCCTATCGGGTGAGGGGCAATCCGGGCAGTCTGCTTCAATACCGTAACATTACCGTGGTGTACACGAAAGAAAGTGAGCTCGCAGATACCTATATCGAACGGGGAGTCGGCAGACTTGCGAAGAAAGCGGATGTCACCGTGGCGACTTCCGACGCGCTGGAGCAGAGCGTCGTCTGGGGATACGGCGCCAGACGAATGTCTTCTCGGGACTTTTTAAAGCAATGCGACGAACCGCCTCTTCCCCCGCCGGGATGATCGGAAGGATGGTCATATTTTCTCTGTTTTTTTCCCGTGCCGCATGCTATAATCTCTGCATATTATAAATCACACATAAGGGGTCCATCATGAAACGAAAAGTTAACACTATCCTTTCCTGCCTGACTGCGGCGGTGCTTGCAGTCGTTGCTTGCACGCTCTCTCCGACCGTCGTGAAAGCGGAAGCGTCCACTACGATGACGCTGACCTTTGAAACCACGGTGAATTCCAGACAGGTTTATGCGCCGGAACTGGAACAGATCAAGACGGGGCTGGATACCGATTCCATCCTCTGGGTCAGAGACTGCTGCAACTATGTCAATTTCATCACCCACGGCGAAAAGCAGGTGGATCCGGCGACCGTCATTCCCGTCGTGAAATCCGCGCTGAAAGCCGGAACGAATCCGATCCACGTCAACTTGTCCAATTATCTGAAAGGCGCCGCACCCGCTACAGCCGCAGGAACAACGGGCGCCGCTTCGAGCGGCACGAACGGTCTGGCGCTGCTTTCCTCCTGCACGACCAAATACCGCGAGAACCAGGATCGCGCATTGAACATTCGCGTCGCCGCCAGCCGGATCAACGGCGTCACCTTACAGCCGGGACAGGCGTTCTCCTACAGCGCAACCATTCTGCCCAGAACCGTTGCCAACGGCTACGGCCCCGGCAATGTCATCAGCGGCAAGACTTACGTCAAGGGCATCGGCGGCGGCATCTGTCAGGTGAGTTCGACGCTGAATGCGGCAGTGCTGCGTTCCGGTATCGCACCGATCGAACGTCACGCGCACAGCCGTGACGTCGGCTATCTTCCCGCCGGCATGGATGCGACAATTTCAGGAAACACGCTGGATTATAAATTTGTCAATCCCTATTCCTATCCGCTGACGATCAGCGCCAGCGCGCAGGGCGGCGTTCTTACGGTAGCGCTTTTCTCCGATCCCGCTGCCCTTAGCGGCGTTGTTTACGAAGTACGCAGCGGCGCAAACGCAACCTATATCATCGGCAAGCAGAACGGCGTTCAGGTCAGCAATGTAAGAGCATACTGAAATCCTACCCGCGTCCCCTTACCCCTTTGGGGTAAACGACGCTCTTCGCATCCTCTGCATCTGCAAACGGTCCCGGATAAATCCCAAGCCTGCGCTTCGTTCCAAAGTAATCCTCGTCGAAAGTGATCGGGCTTCCATCCGGGTTCTCAAACGGCTGATCCGGCTCGAAGGCGCGTCCCAGTGTCTCCGTGCGGATCAGGTGTACTTTCAGTTCTTCGATCCTGTCAAACAAATCCGATTGCAGGAAATACCCGTCCTCGTTCTGCGCAAGCGTTACCGTGCCGTCCGTTTCGGTATCGATGAAATGCAGTTTCTCCTTCGCATAAACACCTGCACCGTTGAAATACATATTCCCTTCGATCCAGACCGGAAACTTCCCGAAATGCGGCGAAGCCAGTTTCCCCATATCCGGTCGCTTCACTTCCAAATCAAACTGCTCTATCCAGTCCTCATACAGCGGATATGCGTCCCAGACATGCGTTCCGACCTCGAAATTATTGGGTTCTCTCTCATCTTCCCAACCGTCCGGATAATCGTCCGGAATCTTCCAGTTCTGTACAAAAATATTATTGTAGAAGCGATCGTCGCCGTGCTGGATCGTCATGAAACCGAGCACCTCGGTACGGTGCGGGATATGGTACGGCGTATATCTCGGTTGATTTTTGCCGTCAATGACGGAATCCACGCCGGAGCCGACCATGGAAAACGAACCGCAGATCAGATTATGCACCATGGCAACGCCCTCGGTCGGAATGCGCAGAGAGCATTTTGACAGCAGAATATTGTTGTCAATCAGCGTCGGACCGTGACCGACCTCGACGAAGAGATCCTGATCGAAGTTCGACGGCGTCACCCGCATCTCTTTCGGCGGATGGTTGTCATGCAGGAAGTTGCGCGTGATCCGCGTTCCCTGCGCTTCCCAGTCCGTCCAGATGCCCATGGAGCAGTGATGAATATGATTCCGTCTGAAAATCACATCAATCGCCGCGTGGAACTTGATTCCGGCGATCTCCGCGCCGCCGAGCTGACGCATATTGTTGATATGATGAATATGATTGTCTTCGATAACGGAGAAAACGCAGCCCATTCTGCCGACAATACCGGTTTGCTCGCAATGGTGGATCTCGCATCTTCTGACAATATGAGAACCGACCGTTTCCTTCGTCCAGCCGTCGTACTGCGCTCTGCAAACCGCATCGCGCTCCATCTGGGTCGGACTCTTCACATGATGACGGAAGAAGAAGTTATCGTTGTTTTCCTGCGAATAGTTGCCGAACGAAATGCCGCTGCATTTCGAACCGTAAACCTCGCAGTCCTCGATGATCCAGCCCTTTGACCAGTGCGCCGCGATCATCCCGTCCTGAAACGCCGCAGGGGGCGCCCATGTGGTTGCCGCCTTGCATACAACGAAGCCCGAAAGCGTAATATAACCGATATATTTCTCCTGCGGCATGAAGCATTCTCTCCTGACCGCAATCTCGACCTTTTCCTGCGTCGGATCATATTTCCCGAAATTGGCATAGAGCACGGTCTCATCGGTCGTCTCATCCTGTTCGCAGTACCATTGGTAAACGGAATACTCCGGTTCCCAACTCTGGGAAGAAGTTTCTCCTTTCAGACACTCCGCAAGGCTGCCCGCTTCATAGAGCATTCGGTCATTCAGATAAACCGAACCCGTATGCATGTGATTATCCGCGAAATACCAATCCCCCTCCACTTCCCGCAGATAGGGATTGTAGTTCCCGAACACGGAGTTGTCGATTCTGGTCACATAGGTTGTTCCTTCATACGGTTCCCAGTCCGCAACAGGCTCCGCGCCGGTGATGACAGCGCCGCCCGGTACCTCGGAGCGATAGACAATCCGCTGTTCTTCCGTGCCCGCATGCTTCGGATTCACATATTCACGATAAATCCCCGGCGCAACAATGATTTCATCGCCCGCCACCGCAATTCCTGCCGCCTCGTTGATGGTTTTGAACGGGGAACCCTTCGCGCCGTTCCCGCTCATCTGAATTCCTGCATTGACATAGATCTGCACTGTGATCTCTCCTTTCGTCGTTCAATAGATCCGATATCTGCCGCCCAGCATCAGAAAGGCGAACAGATACAGCAGATTATCATAGTATCTCCGCTCCCCCGTCCTGAGCGGTGTTTCATAGAATTTCCGAATGCAGGCGCGACCGTTTTCGTCCCCGGAGAGAATGCCTGCTGTTGCATTCGCCGCAATCACCGCCACCGGATGCCGTGCTTTTTCTTCGGTCAGCGTTCCGTCCGGAAGCGGAACCGTGTCCCAGTTGTCCTCCCCCAGCCTATCGCAGTAGAAGGAGAGAAGTTTCTTCCCCGCCTCCCGCTGCCAGTCATCCGCATCAAACCAGATATGATCGAGCGCGATATTCATGATGGTTCGGTAAGCGTCCGAATAATACCAGTCGTGCCGTTCTTCCATATACTCGTTCTGCGGCACCGGTATTCCGTCATAATCCGCATATTCCGCGTTCAATCCGGTTATGGGATGACAGGCTTTGTGAAGGTAGGCTCTGCTGCATTTCGCGGCTTCCTTGTAGAATCCCCGATCCTGCGGGTTGGCCCATTCTCCAAAGAGTTCATAGAAATGCGGCAGATGATAAGAGGGGTCGGAAAAATCAACTTCCACGATAAAGCGAATCAAATGATTGGAGAGGTCGAACATACCGCGTCCGTGTTCCCCCTCCGCTTCCGACCGTATCATCGCGTGCAGAAGATCCAATGCATGCCTGCTGTAATGGAAAACGCCTTCTCCGTCGCCCCATCTGTGGGAAGCGAACAATAAAGCCATCGCAAAAAACTCCTCTCCGTCTGATGCCGGTCCGGAGGCGTTTTTCGATCCGTCCGGTGCGTTCGACCAACAAAAGAAGCCTTTGTGACAGCCTTCCGTCAAATACATATTGGTATAGACCCAGTTCCAGATCCGGTCAAATTCTTCCTTGCGGTTCAACTGCACGGAGATCATCATGCCGTAGGACATGCCTTCGGTACGGACGTCCAGATTGCCGGTATCGATCAGATAGCCAAGATTCGGCTCCACCGGATGGTAGAGCCGTTCTTCCCTGGAACCGTAGAATAGGGTCTGATATATTTCATCAATTCTGCGGGAGATTTCCTCCTCACCGATCCCAATCTGTGCAAAATAGTTCGGATAATTTCCGGAATAAAACGCTCCCTTTTTCAATCTTTACTCCTTTACACTTCCAATGGTCAGTCCGGTAACAAAGTATCTCTGCAAGAACGGATACAGACAGATGATCGGAAGAATGGTCACAACGGTTGCCGCTGCTCTGATGGTGATCGGAGTGATGGAATCGCTGCCGTATTTCGCGGAGTCTGCGCTGCCGCTCTGCTGCATCACCGACGAGAGCAACTTCATCAACTCGTACTGCAGGGTCGTGTACTGGGTCTTCAAGCGGTTATAGATCATCGCGTCGAACCAGGAGTTCCACTGCCATACCGCAATGAAGAGCGCAATCGTTGCATAGACCGGCTTACAGAGCGGGGAAATGATGCGGCTGAAAATCGTCCAATATCCTGCGCCGTCCAGCTGCGCCGATTCTTCCAAACTGGCGGGAATGCCTTCCATGAAGGTTCGCATTACCAGCATATTGAACGCGCTGAGCATGCCCGGCACCCAATATACATGGAACGTTCCCGTCAGCCCTAAGTTCCGATACAACAGGAAAATCGGGATCAGACCTCCGTTGACGTACATCGTGATCACCCAGAACAGGGAAAGAGAAGAACGGAACAGGAACCTCTTTCGGCTGACGATAAACGCCAGGAGCGCATTGGCGAACAGCGACGTCAGCGTGGCAATCACGGTTCTCAATACGGTGATTTTGGCACCGATCATGATATTCTGCATCGCAAGCACGGTATCATAGTTCTTCATCGTGGGCTTCCGCGGCCACAGATGAATCCCCCCTCGAATGGCGTCGGTTCCGTCATTGAAGGAAATTGCCACCGTGTTCAGAACAGGATACAGCGTAACCACTACAAATACTACCATAAACAACCATACAAATACGGTAAAAATCTTATCTCTAACAGTGCCTCTGGCTAAATGATGATGTCTCTTCATTACATTTCCCCCTTAGAACAATCCTTCGTTGGTCTTCTTCCTGAATATCTCGTTGGCAATGACGATCAGTACGATACTGACGACGCTCTTGAAGATACCGGCAGCGGTACCCAGCGAGAAGTCGTTCTGCGAGATACCCCATTTCAGGACATAGATATCAATGGTCTGAGACACACTTTGTACGAGTCCGTTTCCGAGCAGATATTGAACTTCGAAGCCGACATTCAAGACATTACCGATGTTCATAATCAGCAGGATAATAAAGGTCGGTTTGATCCCCGGCAGCGTAATATATCTGATCTTCTGCAAACGATCCGCACCGTCGATCGACGCAGCCTCATAGAGACTGGGGTCGATTGCGGTGATCGCCGCAAGATATATGATCGCGTTCCATCCCGTTTCTTTCCAGCAGTTGGCAAACGCCACGATCGCCCAGAAGTATTTCGGTTCCGCGAAGAAATTGATGTTCTGACTGATCAGCCCTGTTTTCATCAGAACTTCATTCACGATACCGGAAGCGCCCAGCGCATTGTGCAGAATACCGGTTACAATAATCCAGGAAAGGAAATGCGGAAGGTATGAGATCGTCTGGATCGACTTCTTGATGAACTTGATCTTGACCTCATTGAGCAGAACCGCGAACAGTACCGCCATGAACGTGGTCGTTACCAGATTCAACAGCCCCATACAAAAGGTGTTTCGGATTACCTTAATAAAGGTTGCATCACCGAAGAGGAATTTGAACTTGTCGAGCCCTACCCAGGCGGAGTGCAGGATCCCGCTCTTCGGTTTATAATTCTGAAATGCCATCATCCATCCGGCGAGCGGCCAGTAATAGAAGATAAACCCATATACCACCATGAAAAAAGCTGCAATCAGCAGGAACTTCTGTCGTTTTACCTCTTTCCATGTAAATTTCTGTCGTTGATTATTCACTATTGCAGGCTTCGCCATAGACATTCTCCTGTTTCTATCATCTGTTTTACTTGCTTATGAGATGGAAATGGCAGCAACAGCATTGTAAGCTTCAGCCATTGCTGCCATATTCCGATGGTTACTTATACTTCAGTTACGTTTTCTTATTTGAATCCATCCAGGATTGCCTGCATCTCGGACAGGAAGTCTTCCGGCTTGCACTCGTTGTAAACCTTCATGTAATCTTCCCAACCCTTGTCGAAATTGTCCGCCATCACAACCTTCGGCAGCCATTCGTGCTTTACTTCGCCCATCTTCGTCCATGCTACACCGCCCGGTGTTTCTGTCGTGAAGTTGTTGGAGTAGGAGTACATCGGGAACCAGGGACCGTTTGTCTCAACAACGGATCCGATCATTTCCGGATAGGTTGTGATTCCGTAAGCATCGAAGCATTCCTTCAACGGCTCTGCCATATCAAGCATGAATTCGGAAGGCTGTTCCTCAGGCTTGTTGGCATTGATGCCGTCACGGCTGGTGCCGCTCCACTGCGGGAAGTAGGAATACTGACATCTGTGAGACGCCTGGTAACTTGTATTCGCCCAGTTTATTCTCTGCTCGTCCGTTCTGTAGTAGAGACCGTTCTCATCCACATGATAGTCCACATCCTTCACGCCCCAGAATCTCAGATCATGAAGTTCCTGATCCATTGCGGTTGCTACGAGGAATTCGAATGCCTTGTCGGGATCCTTACAATCTCTGGTGATTGCGATACCGGATGCCTGGTTTACAGTATCGTCATAGGTATGCCATCTGTTCTCCATGCCTGCCGTGGTGGTAAGTCCGAGAGGAACATAGTTGCAACCCAACTTGTCAAGACCCTGCTGCTTGAATACATCGTTTACGTCGTAAGCGAAATTCCACCACTGGTCAACCATACCGAGTACGCGACCGGTGGACAGTTTCGCGATGTACTCGTCGTAAGTCTGCGTAAAGCTCTCAGGATCTACATAGCCCTTCTTGTACTCTTCGTTCAGTTTTCTGAAATACGCGATCGTATCTTCGGAAGTGTTGTAGTCCTCGATCGTCATCGTCGCTTTGTTAACGATAACGGAACCGTCGTTGGGATAGCCGGCAAGGAACTGTCCTGCGTTCTCGAGACAGAAGTATCTCCAGTCTTCGCAGAGAATGGTGTATGCCATATTCGCCGTGCCGTCTTCCATGGTCGGATTGGCTTCGATGTATCTCTCGATCACGTCAAAGTACTCATCCATCGTCTGAATCTTCGGGTAGCCCGCCCATTTCAGAACACGGTTCTGGATCCAGAACGCTTCGTCATTATGTGTCGTCTGCTTGGATTCGCCCATCGTGTTGCCGAAAGGATTGATCCAGTAGATGTGCCCGTCGGGCTGACGGAACTTCTCCCACTCTTCCGGTGTGAACCATTCGTTCTTGAACTCGGGATACTTGTCGATGTAATCATCGAGGGGAACAAGCGCGCCCGCATCCACTAAGAGCGACATATCGTCGGAATCAATAAAATCCGGATATTCGTCGCTTGCGATCAGCGTACCTGTTGCTTCGGCTGCGGTCTGACCGGTCAGCCATGTCTCTTTCACCTTTACGCCATATTTTTCGGCGATCATCAGCGCGATTTCATTGTCGTCGTTGATCTCTGCGCCGGGCATAGTGATAAAGAAGGTGAATTCGGTTACTTCGCCGGGTGCTGCGGCATCTGTAGCCGTATCATCCGCTTTGGCGGTGTCCGTGCTGCCTTCTGTAGCCGCAGGAGCAGCCTCTCCGCCTGTTGCAGCAGCCTTGCCGCAGCCCGAAAGAGCCAGCGCGCACATAGAAGCTGCCAAGAAAAGTGCCATTAATTTCCTCTTCATACAAAACCTCCCTTTGTAGAATAAAAATAACATTACAATATAATTGTATCCGCTTGGGCAGTAAGTTGCCACCCGACAGATTCAAAGAAAAACCCCGATAAATTTCAGTTTTGAATCCATCGGGGCTTCTGTCTTATTCTCTTGCCGTTTTCCTGTACTTCGAAGGCGTGCAGCCGTTCGCTTCTATGAACTTCTTGAGGAAATAATCGGTGTCCTTGTATCCAACTTCCTCCGCAATGTCCGAGATCCGCTTCTCACTTTGGATCAACAGCTGCTTGGCGCTTTCGATCCGATATTTGGTCAGATAATCCCGGAAGGACTGATGGTATTTCTTCTGGAACATCTGCCCCAAATAGGAACTGTTGATATAGTACTTCTTCCCAAGATCGCGCAGCGACAGATTCTCCATATAATGCGCGGCGACCTCCTTTTCGATTTCCTGCAAGATCCCGCCGGACACGTTCTTCCGCAGCTGCGCCAGATAATTCGCGTATTCCGCGCAGAACTTGGTAACGTGAACGCTGCTTCCCCGCAGAATCCCTTCTTCGAAAGAATGCTCCGCAATAAATCTCAGAATCTCCTCCTGATTGATTTCACTGTCATACTCCGTCGCCTTATGGATTAGGCGGAACAGCAGATAGTTCATGTTGAGCCGTCTGGTTCTCTCCGTCATGCCCTCGTTCATTTCGGTGAAGAGCCGCTCCACCGAAGCGTCGATATTCTCTGCATTTCCCTCTTCGATTCCCTGAATCAGCGCATCCAGAAGGTCTTTCAGAATGATGATGCTGCTCTCTTCATTGGCGACTTCGTCGTCATAGAAATAAATCTGCTTCTTGGCGCGGAACGCTTCCAGAGATTTAATGACGCAGGCGGAAGAATAGGATTTGGACAGCGCATCCGGTTTCGCTACCGGCTTCCCGACAAAGACATTCGTCTCGATGCCCGTTTCCATCCTGATGAAACGCTGCATCCCCTCGAAGAATTCCATCATGTCGATCTTCCGCTTCTTCGCGAAGAAATCGCAGTAAATCAGCCCGATATCATAACTCTTCTCATCTCTGGAGACGTCGAAAATACAATGGTTCTTCTCGTCTTTCAGATAATCTCTGCAAGCGGAAAACATCCTTCTCTGGTTCTCGCGCAGTTCTCCCTCTTCGAGTTCTTCACTCTCGTCGGCAAATTCCGCCATCTCGATATCCACATAGCGAATCTGATCCGAAAGTTGGATATGGCTGCTGACGTAATCAATGTTCTTATCGTCGTATTTCCCGAAAAGCAGCGCCATGAGGTTTCGCTCCATATACGCCTGCTCCATGTCTTCTCTGTCTCTGTCGGCTTCCACACGCGCATCCGCCATCCGGTTGATCTTGCGGATCACATGCAGCAGTTCCCGCCGTTCCACCGGCTTGAGCAGGTAATCCATGCAGTCAAACCGCAGTGCTTTCTGCGCATAGGAGAAATCCTTGAACCCTGTCAGAATGACGAAAAAGGCTTCCGAAACATTCTCGGTTCTGATCTTTTCAAGCAGCTCCAGCCCTGTCATGACCGGCATCTTGATGTCCGCGACGATGAGATCCACCGCATGCTCCAGCAGGTATTCGTACGCCTCATAACCGTTTGCGCACATGGCGGCGACCTCGTAACCCTCGCCCCCCCAATCGATAATGATGTTCAGCCCCTGCAAAATCAGCGGATCATCGTCCACAAGCAACACTTTTCTCATTTCTAGCCCTCAACTATCTCTCTCGGTATCAATACCTGTATTGTCGTTCCGACGCCCTGCTCCGATTCGATCCCGAACCGCACGGTGTCGCCGGAAAACATTTTCAATCTGAGGCAGGCGTTCACAATGCCGATCCTGCCCTTGGTACGCAGTTTCGCAAGAGAAGCGTTCCGCATCTTATCCTGCAGCGCCGCCACCTCTTCTTCCTCCATACCGCCGCCGGTATCCTCGACCTCGATCACAACGTCGTCCTGCGTCTTATATACATTGATAAAGATCCACCCCGGCTTGCTCTTTCGCTCAATGCCGTGTACACAGGCGTTTTCCACAAAGGTGACGATCGTGAACCTCGGGATTCTGATCCTGCCGCAGCCGTCCGCAATCTTGATCTCGAAAGAAAGCCGATCCCGAAACCGATACTGCTGCAATTTCAGATAGGCGTCGACGAAGACCATCTCTTCTTCCACCGTCGTCTCATCTTCGTTCCAGTCCGCGTTTTTCCGTTCTATGATTGCCAGTTTCTCCACCATCTCCGCAGTCTCATCTTCCCCGCGCAGCAGACTGTGCATGCGGATACTCTCCAGCGCGTTGAACAGGAAGTGCGGATTGATCTGACTGTGGAGCGCTAAGAGTTCGGCATTCTGTCTTGCAATGTCCATCTCCTGCTCTTTGATTTTCCCTTGCTGAATGATCTGTCCGAGACGGACGAAAATGATCGGGAAGAGGATGTTGACCAGCAGGAGCAACAGCGTATAGATCGTGTTGTTCTGCAGAATCTTAAAGTTGTAATCCGCTGTTTTCGGAACGACAATGTGAAAATCATTGCCGTAGAATTTCAGTTCCCTCGAATACACAACCTTGTCGAAATTTCCGTCCTCAAACGGTTCGCCCCGATTGTTGTTGCCCGACGAGGAAATCACGACCCGATCTCCCTGACAGAGATTCGCGCCGATCCCGTAAACGGATTTCTCGATATTGGTGGCAAGCGTACCGTAATTGATTTCGATCTTGCAGCATTTTCTGCACTTCGCCCCGGGATAGTACTTCATGCGGCGGATATAATACAGTTTCCTCTGAGACAGGGCGGATCGACGATCGTCCTTATCATACATAAACATCAGATACGAATCCTCGCCGGAAGCAAGAAACGCCTTGTACCACTCTTCGTTTTCAATGGAACTCATACGATAGATTCCGCCGCCGTTGATCAGCGTGTCGTTGTCGGCGTAAACTTCCATATTGACGTTATTGAAACTGTACAGTTTGTTCAGCTGCGCCAGTTTCACCACGTTCATATAGGCGTCATAATACTCTTTCGGATCTGTATATTCGTTCTCGAGGAACACATCCAGATCCCGATTCATTCCGAGACTGGTAGCAACCTGCGCCGCGGAATCGATTGCATTGCGGAACACATATTCCATCACCTCGGCGGAGTTGATACACTCATATTCGGCTTCCGCACGGTTTCTGGCTATGGTCTGATAGACGAACACGATATCCATGATCGCAATGGATGCAATAATCGCAAAAAGAAGAAGCCTGAAACGTCCCAACCAGAAGTTTTCGGTCTTCTTCTCTTTCTTATGCCAAAACTTGTCACGGAAAATCCTGTCAATCCGTCGACTCATGAAACCATCCCCGATTCTTGCATCCTCTTATTAGATTATCATATCGGGGGCGTTTTCTACAACCTTTTTACTTCGAAATTACCGAGCCGAACGTCTCCCTCGATCTGAAGGATCGGTCCTTCCGCTGTTCCGTTTCGTCCGTTCAGTTCGCTGTTCGCATTTCCGATGAACGCCTTCATGTGGCTCTCAACTCTCCAGTTCTCCGGAAGAAAGAGCACCATATTTCCAAGATTCACATTGGCGTTGATCTTGGCAATCCCGGACGGAATCAGCGTTCCGTCAAAATAAACCTTTAAATCTCCCATGTCCACGCTCAAATCCGCTCCCTGGAAATCCTGCATGCGAATGTATTTTGTCGCCGCTCCCATCTTGAGACTGTGGAAAACATAGCCGCTCTCTTCCCTGCCGCTCTCCTGCGTATAGGCGTCGCGGTACTCCCCGTTTGCATCCGGCACACGTCTGCCGTGCGGGTGGGAGAGATGAGTCTTCGGTCTTGCCGGGAACAGCAAGTGCAGTGCGATACTGCCAAGCAGCGCCGCAAGCAATACGGTTCCGGGAACTAAAGCCTCAATGTGCAGCGGCTTGGCGAAAATAATCGCCAGAAACGCAAGCGAGAACAGGATGCCGGTATACCACAGATGCACGATGCTGTGAACGAAAAGGATCAGAAAGACGATTCCGAGCAGTACGCCCCAAACGCTCACATTCATGATGCCAAACGGCAGATGAAGAAATTGCAGTTTCCACAGAATCAGGCAAACGCTGATCAACAGCAGAAACAGCCCCCAGATAATTGCTTTTGTTCTTGTTGTATTCATTCTTCACTCCTCTCCGGTGACAGACGATCTTTCAGCGCTTTGTAGTAGTGCCGGGACACATAGACCACCTTCTGCGTTCCGGTGAATTCCACCAGACTCGCCGCTGTGATATTTTTCGTGATCGCATACACCTTTCGTGTGTTTAAGATGGCGGATTTCGAGATCCGCATGAAGCAGGACGGAAGCAGTTCTTCGAGTTCGCAGAGTTTGTAACGAACTTCAAAGGAATCACTCGCAGTGTGAGCCAGGAGTTCTCCTGCCGAAGTCTCGAAGAACAGCACTTTGGAAAGCGGAAGATAATACTCCGTACCGCCGCGATAGAAGCGCATCTGCGCTCCGTGCGTCACCTGCTCCGACAACAGCCGTTGCAGACGCGCCACAGTATCATCCGCCTGATTGCATTTAATTGTAACCTCGTAATCCGAACAGTTCGGATCAATCTCGATGTTGATCTTCATTTTCTCTTCCGTTGATCTGCCTGTGTTCTGAATGAATACTAGCTGAAATTTCTCACGTTGTGAATAGGATCGCAGCAAGAGGTAAGAAAAGCAGGGTAAGAGGTGCGTTTCAGTTCTGTCCGTAGTAGGCGTTCTCGCCGTGCTTTCGGAAATAGTGCTTGTCCTGCAGCACCTGCGGCGCCGGCTGCACTTCCGGATTGATTGTCTCGCATCTGGCAGCCATCATGGCAACTTCTTCCAGTACCACAGCGTTGTGAACCGCATCATGCGCATCCCTGCCCCAGGTAAACGGACCGTGGTTCTTGCAGAGTACCGCCGGCATCGCCAGAATGTCCGTCCCTCTTTCCTTGAAATAATCAACGATCAGAATACCGGTATTCTTCTCATAGCCCGCGTCGATTTCCTCTTTCGTCAGGTTCCGCACGCAGGGAACCTCACCGTACATATAGTCCGCGTGCGTTGTTCCGTAGCAGGGGATGCCCCTGCCCGCCTGCGCCCAGCTGGTTGCCCAGGAAGAATGGGTGTGAACCACGCCGCCGATTTCAGGAAACGCACGGTAGAGTTCCACATGAGAAGCGGTATCGGAAGACGGTTTGTACTCCCCTTCCACCACTTCCCCCTGCAGATTTACGATTACCATGTCCTCAGGCTGCAGCTTATCGTATTCCACGCCGCTCGGTTTGATGGCAAACAGACCGCTCTTGCGATCGATTCCGCTGACATTGCCCCAGGTGAACGTCACGAGCCCGTAAGCCGGCAGCAGCATATTCGCTTCATAGACTTCTTGTTTTAACTGTTCTAACATGTTCTTCTCCTATAACACGGGGATCATCAGACGATGATCCCCGCAATTCATTCCATAATCAGTTGTCTTTATGCAAACGGATTCTCTGTCGGATAAGGAAGGCTTGCAGGCTGGTTATAACCGATCTCCTCCACCTTCACACCGATGTACTTGAATACTTCGAACAGCGCTTTGCCGACGTGGCCGAAAGCAACTGCGCCGTGGTGCGGATAGTTCTTCTCGATCAGCACGTGACGATAGAATCTTCCCATTTCCGGAATCGCGAAGATACCGATGCCGCCGAAACTGCAGGTGGGAACCGGAAGCACCTCACCCTCTGCGATATAAGCGCGCAGGATGTTGTCCGCGGTAGACTGCAGACGATAGAAGGTAATGTTGCCCGGTAAAATATCGCCTTCGAGCGTTCCGTTGGTTACCTCGATCGGAAGCGCGCGCGCCATAATCGCCTGGTACTTCATCTCGCCCTTGACCAGCTTCTTGGAGCAGGTATTGCCGCAGTGGAAGCCCATGAACGTATCCGTGAACTTGTAGTCGAACTTGCCCTCGATCGAATCCTTATACATGATCTTGGGAACTGAGTTGTTGATATCCAGCAGCGTAACAACATCGTCCGATACTGCGGTACCGATGAACTCGGACAGGCAGCCGTAGATATCCACTTCACAGGAAACGGGGATCCCGCGCCCTGTCAGACGGCTGTTCACGTAGCAGGGAACGAAGCCGAACATCGTCTGGAATGCAGGCCAGCACTTGCCGGCGATCGCATAATATTCCTTGCAGCCCTTGTGCGCCTCGATCCAGTCAAGCAGCGTCAGTTCATACTGCGCCAGTTTCGGAAGAATGCCGGGCTTCTTGTTGCCTTCGCCCAGTTCCGCTTCCATATCTTTCACCACATCCGGGATACGGGGATCGTTGTCATGCTTCTGGAACGCTTCGAACAGATCAAGTTCGGAGTTCTCTTCGATCTCAACGCCAAGGTTGTAAAGCTGTTTGATCGGTGCATTGCATGCGAAGAAATTGAGCGGTCTGGGTCCGAAGGAGAAGATCTTAAGTCCTTTCAATGCTGTGATCGCACGTGCAATCGGAACGAACTCATGGATCATATCCGCGCAGTCGGAAGCATCGCCGACGGGATACTCGGGAATGTAAGCGCGCACATTACGGAGCGCCAGATTATAACTTGCATTCAGCATACCGCAGTAAGCGTCGCCACGGCCCTTTGTGGTAACGGAATCGTAATCTTCCTCACCGGCGGCACAGAACATCTTCGGTCCGTCAAAATTCTGCGCAAGCATGGTCTCGGAGATCTCGGGTCCGAAGTTCCCAAGGTAAACGCAAAGCGCGTTACAGCCTGCCTTCTTGATATCCTCAAGCGCCTGAAGCATGTGGATTTCGCTCTCGATGATGGTAACGGGGCACTCATAAATATCGGCGGCGTCATATTTCTTCGCATAAGCCTCTACAAGTGCTTTTCTTCTGGACTCGGTCAGTGACGCCGGGAAGCAGTCACGGCTGACGCCGACGATACCGATTTTGATTTTGGGAATGTTGTTCATATTAATCCTCCTATACCTGTAAAATTGATAGATTCATATTACCGAAATAATGTCTCCAGTCTGATTGTATTAGATATCACACACTCGCTCAAGGGTAAAAATCAATTAAGAAAGTTGAAAATTCTACGAGGAGCGAATCATATCGACCGAATCAGGGATGCGATATCGATGTTCTCGCCCGTCAATCCCACATAAGCGCCGTCGGCAGCTTCCGCAGCCTCAGGATGCGCGAACAGCCACTTGTTGCATGCCGTCATCCACCTGTCTTCCTCGTTGATCGCGGTAATCGCAGGCGCCGCGCCGTTGGTTCCCTTCGGAAGCACGACGGCTACCTTGAAGCCTTCGCCCGCCTTGGCACAACAGGGCGCGTAGTGAAGTCCCGTCGCATAGACCTCCACAACCTGACCGGCATTCGCATAGAACGCCATCACCTTGCTCGTATCGATCTTGCCGTCCACAATATCGTCCGTCGTCGCAAGCAGAAGAATGAAATCGGTCGCGCCGATGTTGATTTCGCTGTCACGGTGATATTCAAGGCAATTCAATTTGGTGTTATGACCGTTGCAGTAGCCGAGCTGGATCGGCATCCCGCCGTACGCATTGTTCTGGAACTTACCGAAGATGTCGGTATATTCAAGATCCGCGCAACTCATCACATAAGACACGCCTTCGGGAAGCGGCGTTTTCTCATCCAATGCTTTCAAAAGTTCCGTGGTGTCATAGCCCGTGAGAACCTTTCCGTATTTCTTGAATTCAGGGTCCGTTACTTTATAAATCTTCATTAGAAATGCTCCTTTCCGTACATTTGTTTAATGACTAAACTAAATCTAACACCGATTCGTTTCAATGTCAAGTGAAACCGCGCGAAGTCAGCCTTTGACACACTCTTTCAGATTGACAAAACCCGGCTTCCGTAGTACGCTGTAAATAATTAGTTTAGTCAATAAACTATTGCGTGTGATTTTCACAATAACGAATCAATCGGAGGTAGAAAATGTATTATATTGGTGTCGATTTAGGAACATCCGCTGTGAAACTGCTGCTGATGGAAGGAAACGGCAAGATCGCCAACGTGGTTTCCAGGGAATACGAGCTTTCTTTCCCGCATCCCGGCTGGTCGGAGCAAAAACCAGAAGATTGGTGGACGCAGTCCCTTGCGGGGCTTGCCGAACTGACAGAGGGCTTCGACAAAAATCAAATCGCGGGCATCAGTTTCGGCGGTCAGATGCACGGGCTTGTCGTGCTGGATGCGCAGGACAACGTGATCCGTCCCGCCATTCTCTGGAATGACGGAAGAACCGGAGAAGAAACCGATTATCTGAATAATGTGATCGGCAAAGACAAGTTATCCGCTTATACCGCGAATATCGCTTTTGCCGGCTTCACCGCGCCAAAACTTCTCTGGATGAAGAAGAACGAGCCGGAACTGTTTGCAAAGATCGAAAAAATCATGCTCCCGAAGGATTACCTTGCATACAAACTGAGCGGCGTGCACTGCACCGACGTTTCGGACGCCTCCGGCATGCTTCTCATGGATGTGAAGAACAAGCGCTGGTCGAAAGAAATGATGGAACTCTGCTCTGTGAAGGAGTCCCAGCTGGCGAAGATCTTTGAGAGTTACGAAGTGGTCGGAACCATCCGCCCCGACGTTGCGAGAAAACTTCATTTCCCCGAAACCGTGAAGGTGATTGCGGGCGCCGGTGACAATGCCGCGGCAGCAATCGGTACCGCCACCGTCGGCGACGGAAAATGCAATATTTCTCTTGGCACCAGCGGAACGATTTTTATTTCCAGCAAGGATTTCGCGGTGGACGAGAACAATGCGCTGCACGCGTTTGCACATGCCGACGGACAGTTCCATCTCATGGGATGCATGCTCTCCGCGGCAAGCTGTAACAAGTGGTGGATGGAAGAGATCATCGGAACGGAAGATTTCGCCGGAGAACAGAAGGGCATCACGAAGCTGGGCGAGAACAATGTCTACTACCTTCCGTATCTGATGGGAGAGAGATCCCCGCACAACAACCCCGACGCCAGAGCCATGTTTATCGGCATGTCCATGGACACCACGCGTGCGGACATGACACAGGCGGTGCTGGAAGGCGTCGCTTTCGGCATTCGAGATTCCTTTGAAATTGCGAAGTCCTTGGGGATTCGAATTGAGAAGACCAAGATCTGCGGCGGCGGCGCAAAGAGTCCGCTCTGGAAGAAAATCATGGCAAACGTGCTCGGCATTCCCGTAGAGACCATCGAGTCCGAAGAAGGTCCGGGCTACGGCGGCGCGATCCTCGCGGCGGTCGGCTGCGGCGAGTACGCAAGTGTGGAAGAAGCGGCGGAACAGCTGGTCAAGGTTACAGGCGTCGTAGAACCGGACGCCGATCTGGTTGCGAAGTACGAAGAAAGATACAACTACTTCAGGAAACTCTATCCCACCGTAAAGGTGTTGTTCGGAGACAGATAATCGACTCCCAGAAAATCATGAATACACAAACAGACGCCCCCTAAGAAAATTGAGGTGTCCTGAAGACCGGATGGCATGATCCTGCAAATGTTCATCCGG
Source organism: uncultured Lachnospiraceae bacterium (assembly GCA_964571555.1). Lineage (GTDB taxonomy): Bacteria > Bacillota > Clostridia > Lachnospirales > Lachnospiraceae > UBA2868. Next base: position 40,462 of record CAZNCH010000009.1, read on the forward strand.
TTTTTCAGTTCCGCTTCAATTCGATCGATCAGATCGGGAATATACATCGTAAAGCCCGAATTAATCACAATCACATCCGGATTGAAGCTCATCAGCAGATTGTTGATCCCCACTGCTATATATTTCACAAAACGCTCCACCATCTGCACTGCCAGCTGATCTCCCGCCGTATAGTCGGCGATCAGTCGATCGATGGTCACCGACTTCAATTGCAATGCTTTCGCGTAATCGTTTAGGATCGCGCGCT
>CAZNCH010000010.1:0-40343 GCA_964571555.1 uncultured Lachnospiraceae bacterium
GGGATGCGCTTGTTTACGACCTCACAGCAGAAACGGATCACCTCGATATGCTCTTCATGCGACAAGCAGTTGGACTCACCCGTGGTTCCGCACACCACGATCGCGTCGGTCTGACCTGCAATCTGAAACTCCAACTGTTCCCTGAAACGCCCATAATCCACTTCTCCGTTTGCGCGAAACGGTGTGGTAATCGCAACTGCCGAACCTTTGAAAATAGCCATATTCCCTTCCTCCAAATGATTGATTCTTCTAAGTGACGACGCATCCGGTATCGAAAAAGCCAACCCGGAATGGGCTGGCTCAAAATACAATCATCATTGTGTTTCGATAGCTCCCCATCCCATCACGCCGGTGATTACGATGACAGTCATGCGCATCTTCAACGCATGCCCAAGCGCGAGCCGCAACACTCACACTTTCGGCGCCGTCTCCTTTCACAATGTTTCAAGCGTCTTAGCTGACATCCACATTCCTACTCCTATCGGGCGCGACCTCTATCCTTCGTACATTTTTTTATGATAGCAGACAGATTTGAACCTGTCAATACTGATCTCTCTGTGAAAATCATCCGCCTCATGATTTCTTGAACGAAGCGCGTTTTCTCATGGTCGGATCCAGAATCTTCTTGCGGATGCGCAGCGATTCCGGCGTAATTTCCAGAAGTTCGTCCGTGTCGATGAATTCCAGCGCCTGCTCCAGACTCAGGACTTTCGGCGGCGTTAAGCGCAGCGCTTCGTCGGAACCGGAAGATCTCGTGTTGGTTAAGTGCTTCGTCTTACAGACGTTGATCTCGACATCCTCGGTTTTACCGTTCTGACCGATGACCATGCCGGAATATACTTTCTCGCCGGGACCGATGAAGAGCGTGCCCCGCTCCTGTGCATTGTAAAGACCGTAGGTCACGGACTCGCCGCTTTCAAACGCAATCAGGCTGCCCTGCTTCCGATATTGGATATCCCCCTTGTAGGGCGCATATTCGTCGAAGATCGTATTGATGATCCCGTTCCCTCTGGTATCCGTCAGGAACTCTCCGCGATAACCGATCAACCCTCTGGACGGAATGGAGAACTCCAGTCTGGTATAACCGCCGGTCATCGACGTCATGTTCTGCAACTCGCCCTTCCTCTGTCCGAGTTTCTCGATGACGGTACCGGCGAATTCCTCCGGCACATCCACGTAAGCAAGTTCCATGGGTTCTATCTTCCTGCCCTTGGAGTCGGTGCGGTAGAGCACCTCCGCCTTGCTGACCGCGAATTCATAGCCTTCTCTTCTCATATTCTCGATGAGTACCGAAAGATGCAGTTCCCCTCTGCCGGAAACCTTGAAGCACTCGGTCGTATCCGTCTCCTCGACACGCAGGGAAATATCCGTATTCAGTTCACGAAAAAGCCGATCCCGCAAATGTCTGCTCGTGACAAATTTACCTTCCTGTCCGGCAAGCGGAGAATCATTGACCATAAACTGCATTGCGATCGTGGGCTCCGAAATCTTCTGAAACGGAATGGGGCTGATATTGTCCAACGCACAGATCGTGTCTCCGATATGGATCCCCTCGATGCCGGAAATAGCCACAATGGCGCCGATGGACGCTTCCCGTACATTGACTTTCTGCAGACCGTCATATTCGTAGAGGGCGCTGATTTTCACCTTCTTCTGCTTCTCCGGCTCATGCGCATTGACAATGACGGCTTCCTGATTCACCTTAACGGCTCCGTTGCTGACCTTGCCGACGCCGATCCTGCCGACGTATTCGTTATAATCGATCGTGGAAATCAGAATCTGCGTGCCCGCCGCGGGATCGCCCGTCGGTGCAGGCACATAATCCATGATCGCTTCAAACAGCGGCTCCATGGTCGGCGTGATATTCCGGTAATCCAAACCGGACTTTCCTGTTTTGGCGGATGCAAAAACAAAGGGGCAGTCCAACTGTCTGTCGGAAGCATCCAAATCCATGAACAGTTCAAGCACCTCATCAACCACCTCGTCGCATCTGGCTTCGGGTCTGTCGACCTTGTTCACGCACACGATCACAGGAAGTTGCAGCGCCATCGCTTTCTTCAGCACGAATTTGGTCTGCGGCATTACGCCTTCGAACGCATCCACCACAAGAATCGCGCCGTCCACCATTTTCAGCACACGCTCCACCTCACCGCCGAAATCGGCATGTCCCGGGGTATCGATGATGTTGATTTTCGTTCCTTTATAAGTCACTGCTGTATTCTTCGACAGAATCGTAATGCCGCGTTCTCTCTCGATCGCGTTGGAATCCATGACGCGCTCCGCCACTTCCTGATTGGCGCGGAATACGCCGCTCTGCTTTAAGAGTTCATCGACCAACGTTGTTTTGCCGTGATCAACATGGGCAATGATCGCAATATTTCTGATATCTTCTCTCGTCTGAATCATCCTGCTCCTCAATTCCTGCGTACTTTTGCAACATTAACTAATATATCACACTTTTTTTAATGTGCAAGAAAAAGAGCAGCACACGCTACTCTTTTTCTTCCCGCTCCGCTTGCTTCCATCCTGTTTTCTCACTGATAATATATCTGGGTCTTCTCTTGGTCTCTTTGTAAATCTTCCCGACATACTCCCCGATCACCCCGAGACTGATCAACTGCACTCCCGATACAAAACAGATAATGCAGGTTGTGCTTGCCCAGCCGGAAACCGTATTCCCCCTCACCACTTCCAGAATCGCCCAGATAACCCCTGCAAAACTGACCATCGCAATCAGAATTCCCATCGACATAATCATCTTAAGCGGCGCAACCGAAAGATTCGTGATCCCATTGAACGCAAGGGAGCACATCTTGGAAACCGAATAGTGACTCTTTCCTGCGATTCGCTTCGTTCGCCGATATTCTACGGTCGTGTATTTGAACCCGAGCATCGGGATCATCCCTCTTAAATAAAGGTTCACTTCACCGAATTTCTCAAGTTCCCTGAGTGCCCGCGAACTGATCAGCCTGTAGTCGGCATGATTGTATATAACCTCCGCACCCATCCATGCTAAAAAGCGATAATACCCCTGTGCGGTTGCGCGTTTTAAGAAAGAATCCGAATCTCTGTTATTACGCACGCCGTAGACGATCTCATTTCCGTCAAGATACGCGCGCACCATATCCTCCATCACCGTAATATCATCCTGTTCATCGCAATCAATCGAAATCGTAATATCGCAATCTTCCTTGCATTCCATGAGTCCGGCAAGCAGAGCATTCTGATGTCCCCTGTTTCTGCTTAAGCAAATGCCGGCAAAATACGTATCCGACGCCGAAAGTTCCGAAATCATCCGGTATGTTTGATCCGTACTTCCGTCATTGACGAAAACAATTTTGCTGTCTTCCTCAATCAGCCCTGCCGAAATCATTTTCAGCAACTGCGTTTTTAGATTGGGTGCCGTAATCGGCAGCACCTCTTCCTCGTTATAGCAGGGAACGACAATATAAAGTTTGGGTTGTGTTCTGTTTCCCATAGTATTACCCCTCAATTTTATACAGATAGAGCGCATAGAAACTTTCATCATTTTCGAAGCGTCCTAATTCCTTTAAATGCAGCGCAACATCATTCTGAATTGGAACCGCGGAGATCATGTAAGCAGCACCGAGTTCTTTCAATTGCCTGACCTCGATGTCCAGTGCGACCGGTACTGCCATATCCTTCCCCAAAAAGCAGTTTCGCTTTAATTCATCGGGATAGAGATAGCAACGGTTGCCCCATCTCCAGAAATAGTCGGCGTTCGATGCATCGTGCGACAGTTCCGCGCGCTCCATCTCCCCGAAGCGCTCCTTGTAGGCAAGGTCATAATTATTCGAATAGCCGTCCACACAGTAGAATCCGTTATACAAGGCTGCGCTTGGATGGAGTCCGACGGAAACAACGCGATAAGTTTCCTTCTCTTCCCCGATCACATCGGAAATCTCTTCAAACAGATCCTCGGCGAAAAAATTCTTCCATCTGTTCTCGACATGCATCGGTTGTATCATATCGCGCAAATTGAAGATCACATCCGACTCCGAAGCCACATAGACCGCCACGAGTCCCCAGAGCGTCAGGATGCAAATCATGACCGGAAATTTGGGAAGTCGCTCGTCAAGCAACCTGTGTATCACAGAGAGAGACAGACCGAATGCCACATACCAAAGTGTCGGATAGAGCCAATAAACCCGATCAAATTGAAAATCCAAAAGGATACTTTCGGAAAACAGTATCTTCCGAAGCGAGATTCCCGCTGAAGACTTGAAGAATCCGTAAAAAACAGCGATCAGCGCAATCGAAACAGCGATGAGAACAAGCAATCTCATCTGCTTTTTCAACGTCTGATCCTCTTTCATTTTTTTATGAAAAATCAGAATCGCAAGCAATGCCAACAAAACGATCCCCAGAATGAACCGATGCAGCGTAACCGCATGATACTGACCGTCAATCAGTATATGAAAGAAGCGTGGAAAAAAGGATTGTGGTGTCGGCTGATATGCCGACTTATGAGAGACAAAACCGCCACTATCTACAAACAATACCCGTAGCAGTTCAAGATTGGACAGGACATAAATCAAAAGCAGTTCCAGAAACCCCAGGAACAGAGGAAGAATCTTCTGTTTCCGAATCAGCAGAGTAAGAAGGTATACTGCATAAACGCCAAGCACCGCAAAACCGACAAGCACAAGAGAGGAAAACAGACCGTAGACCGCAATACCTAAATATCCGATCTTCTTCCCTTCCGCGAGCAGCAGCACACTGAGCCAGACCAGTACCCCCCCCATATTACTCAAGCCATAGACCGAATAGATCGGCAGAATTGCATAGATGATCGATACAAGAAATGCCGGTTCCTCTTTCACTTCCAGTTTTCGCAAGAGCAGATACAAGCCGGCAAAAGAAACCATTCTGACAAAAAACATATTGGAAATAAATGCATAAACCGGCGGCAACAAATAATAAAACAGCAGAGAACCGAAAGAAGCAACCGAGACCTCGGCACTGCCGTTCATAAACTGTGCAAACCTCGTTTGGAAGAAAGCGCCAAGCGTTCCTGAACGTAGCATATAATAGACCAGTTCACCGTCCGCCTGATCATGAATATTCAAAATGAGCGCATCCCCGCGAATCATAAATGCCGTATAGCAGAGTGCAAGAAACAATATTCCCGATGGAAAATACCATTTTTTCATCTTATTATCGTCGTTTATTTTCATCCTCTTGCCTTCCTGAACATAATGATTAAACCACTTGTAGAGTATTCCCATCCGCAGCAACCGATACGGTCTTATGACGAAATATGCAGCAGATGCGTTGCGATCGTAAAGTAAATCATGAGCGACAATGCGTCCACAATCGTTGTAATAAACGGCGACGCCATCACCGCCGGGTCAAAGCCGAGCTTCCCCGCCAGCAGCGGCAGGGAGCAGCCCACAAGCTTAGCGAACAGCACTGCCAGCACCAGCGTCAGGCAGACAACCAGCGCAACGGTGATGAGCACATGATCGATCAGCATCATTTTGATGAAGTTGGCAGCCGCAAGCGTCAGACCGCAGAGCAGTGCCACCCTGCTCTCCTTCCACATGACACGGAAAATATCGCGAAATTCGATCTCATTCAGCGACAGACCGCGGATGATCGTAACGCTCGCCTGTCCACCCGCGTTTCCGCCGGTATCCATGAGCATCGGAATAAAGGAAGTCAGAACCGTATAAGTACTCAATGCGTTCTCGTAATGCGTAATGATTCCGCCCGTCACCGTCGCGGAAATCATCAGCAGCAAAAGCCACGGAATCCTCTTCCGCCAGGTTTCGAATATTCCCTCTTTCATATAGGGCTTATCCGTTGGCAGGATCGCCGCCATTTTCTCGATATCCTCGGTTGCCTCTTCCTGAATGATGTCGACAACGTCGTCGATGGTGATGATGCCGACCAGCCTTTCCTCGTTGTCCACAACGGGCATCGCGGTAAAGTCATACTTGGAGAAAAGCAGCGTAACTTCCTCCTGGTCCATCATGGTATTGCACGAAATGATATTGTCGTTCATGATGTCCCCGATGATCTCGTCCGCCTGATGCAGCAGCAGATAGCGCAGCGCCACCGTACCGATCAGGTGTCGTTCCTTATCGAGCACATAGCAGATATTGATAGTTTCCTTGTCCACTCCGGTCTTCCGGATCCGCTCGATCGCCTGCGCCACCGTCAGATTATCCTTCAGATCCACGAACTCGACCGTCATGATCGAGCCGGCGGATTCTTCGGGATAACGAAGCAGATGGTTGATATCGCGCCTCGTATCCGGTCTGGCATTCGCAAGCAGCTTCTTCACAACGCCCGCGGGCATCTCTTCCATCAGGTCGGTCGCATCATCCGCCATCAGGTTGTTGATGATGTTGGCAGCCTCCCGATCCGTCATGGACGTGATGATCGTCTGCTGCGTCTCGATCGGCAGATAGGCGAAAACGTCCGCCGCAATCTTCTTGGGCAGGATTCTGAAAATTTTCACCAGATCTTCCTTGGGCAACTCTTCGAAAATCGCTGCAATATCGGCTTCGTTCCATTCCGAAAGTTCTTCTCGAAGGCACGAGTACTGTTTGTTCTCGATCAATTCGAGAATTTCATCCATTTCCATATTCCGTTCCATCTCTCGTACCTCCGTCTATTATTTATGTAAACCTTTTCCGGTTTGTATCTTTTCTATTGTTATCTTTTTTATTTTTATCTTTTCTGTTTTATCTTTTCTTTTTTTCGGTTTGCATCTTTCTTGAATCTGATGAGTGATTTCCGTCCAGAATTCTATATGATGTCAACCAACGTTTCGCTTCCTTTTTCAATGATTGCGCTTCCGCCGGTCACATCCGTGATCTCCCGCAAGATCGCAGTCTCCTGTTCCTTTCTCAGAACGATGGTAAAAATCACTCTCTCCGCATAATTGACGTCCCGTACCGCAACAGCCCTGCTGCCGAAGAAATGCTGCAATTTACCGACTCCGTTATAATCCGTTTCTACGGTATAAAACGTCCCTTCCGCCCGTGTTGCGATTCTGCAGTGCTCCAGTCCTTCCTTGACCGCGCCCTGGTAGGCTCTGACCAGGCCGCCGGTTCCAAGGAGCGTACCGCCGAAATATCTTGTCACCACACAGCAGACATTTCTGACGCCGCTTCCAAGAAGCACTTCCAACATGGGACGTCCTGCGCTTCCCGCCGGTTCCCCGTCGTCGGAGCATCGGGTCAGTTCCGCATGCGCCCCGATCACGAAAGCGGAACAGTTGTGTCTCGCATCCCAGTACTGCTTCTTCATCTCATGAATAAAAGCGATCGCTTCTTCCTCCGAGTCGACCGGTCGCAGCGTAGCGATAAAACGGGATTTTTTCTCCTCCAGTTCGCCGACGCCGCCTTCCTGTAAATACCGAAAAGAATCCATGTCTGCTCCAACCTGCACAACCACTGTACGACAAAAGAATGCTTAAAATTTGCCGCTCGCTACCACTCATAATAGCGTGAATTCGACAAGAATTCAATATTTTCTTCCATGACCGGATCGAGGCGGCGCATGATTTTCACTTCCATATAGATATGAAATTTGATATAATAATATGAGTTTTGTAATTGCGTTTACAAAAGGAGGAACTTATGAACTACGGAAGAGCCGGAATACGTAAGAGGCAGAAGGCTCTGAACTCAGCTTCTACAAGGATGGGGAAATCCGTCGGCGTGATCCTGTTTAAGATTGTCGTGTTCGCCGCGCTGTCTGTGGGTGTACTCGGGCTCTGTGCCGGTGTCGGCATCTTTATGGGCGTCATCAATACCGCACCGGACGTTTCGGACATTGATGTATCGCCTGCCGGATATTCCACCACCGTCTATGATAATAAAGGAAATACCACCACCAAGCTTGTCGCAGAGAACTCGAACCGTATCTATGTCACGCTCGATAAGATTCCCGCTCACTTGCAGCAGGCCTTTGTTGCGATCGAGGACGAGCGTTTCTACTCTCATAACGGGATCGATATTCAGGGTATCATGCGTGCCGGCGTGAAAGCGCTTTTAAGCGGTGATTTCTCTCAGGGCGCTTCCACGATCACGCAGCAGCTTCTGAAGAACAACGTATTTACGTCCTGGACAAACGAGTCCAGCAAGGCGGAGAAGTTCAAGCGAAAGTTCCAGGAGCAATACTGCGCGATCCAGTTGGAGAAGACCATGGACAAGGACACGATCCTTGAGAATTACTTAAATACCATCAACTTAGGACAAGGTACACTCGGCGTACAGGCTGCAGCCAACCGTTATTTCGGAAAACGTGCTGCCGATCTGACCATTTCGGAGTCCGCCGTCATTGCTTCCATCACGCAGAACCCGTCCAGATGGAACCCGATCTCCCATCCGGACAACAATGCCATGCGTCGGGATGAAGTGCTGAAGAAAATGAAGGAACAGGGTTATATCAGTCAGGCGGAATATGAGGAAGCGAAAGCGGATGACGTTTATTCCAGAATCAAAAACGTCAATGAGGAGACCGAGAAGAATTCCGTTTATACGTATTTTGTCGACGAACTCACCAATCAGGTTTTAAGTGATCTGCAAGAGGTGAAGGGCTACAGTTATACGCAGGCCTATAATGCGCTCTACAGCGGCGGCTTGAGCGTTTTCACCACACAGGACGCCGCAATTCAGAGGATCTGCGACGAGGAATTTGCAAACCCCGAGAACTATCCGGAAGGAACGAAACTGCTGCTTGAATACGAAGCGACCTATACGGATGCGAACGGCGAGACCGTGAACTTCAGCACGCAGAATTTCGAGAACCACTTTAAGCTTGAGGATTATAACTTCAATATGATCTTCGACGACGAGGAAGCCGCCAACGCTAAAATTGCGGAATACAAGGAATATATTGAGGGTCCCGGCTATCACTTCGTGGCGGAGCGAATCTCACTGACGCCGCAGCCGCAGGCTTCCATGACGGTCATTGATCAGACCACGGGCGAAGTCAAGGCAGTGGTTGGCGGCAGAGGCTCCAAAACCGTCTCACTGTCCCTGAATCGTGCCACCAGCACCAAGCGCCAGCCGGGCTCCTGCTTCAAGGTGGTCGCCGCTTATGCGCCCGCTCTGGATTCCGCCGGCTTCACGCTTGCCAGCACGCAGGTCGACGAACCCTTCTCCTATGCGGACGGACGCCCCGTTTCCAACTGGTACAGCAGCGGATACAAGGGCATATGTACGGTTCGCTACGGCATTGAGCAGTCCCTGAATATCGTTGCAGTAAAGACATTGACGAACATCGGTCCTCAGCTCGGTTTCGATTATTTGCAGAATTTCGGTTTCTCGACTCTGGTCGAGCGGAGAACCGAATATAACGGCACCATCTCTTCCGATATCACGCAGTCTCTCGCACTCGGCGGTATCACTGACGGCGTGACGAACCTTGAACTGACCGCAGCCTATGCTACGATTGCCAATAAGGGAACCTATACGCGACCTGTTTTCTATACGAAAGTAATCGATCACGACGGAAATGTTCTGCTGGAGAACGAGATTCTGACAAGACAGGTCATTAAGCCTACAACAGCATGGCTTCTGACCAGCGCAATGCAGGACGTTGTCAAAAAGGGAACCGGCGCCAAGGTGAATTTCGGCGGTATGGACATCGCCGGCAAAACCGGTACCACCAGTAACAATGTCGATGTATGGTTTGCAGGCTATACGCCCTATTATACCGCTGCCGCATGGGCAGGCTACGACAACAACGTACACATGAACAGCAACGAGACCGCGATTGCCAAGAACCTTTGGAGACAGTGCATGAGCAGGATCCATGAGGATCTTGAATACAGAGAATTCGTCATGCCGGAAGGGATCGTTACCGCAACGGTCTGCAACAAATCCGGCAAGTTGGCGGTTCCCGGACTCTGCAACCTGGACGGCAGTTCCTACACGGAAATCTTCGCGGAAGGTACCGTTCCTTCCTCTTCCTGCGATAAGCACATTGTCGGCACGGTTTGCGCACAAACCGGTCTGCGCGCTTCCGATACCTGCCCGTTCTGCGCGCCCGGCGTCATCGTTGTGGACGGAGAGGGCGATCCGTATGCCTCCACGCCGTACTGCGTACACAGTTACTTCAACGGGGTGCCGCTGTTCGCGATACCGGAGGGGATGACGATCAATGATTTCGTTGAGGGCGGCGCTGCAACTGTCGATCCGAACGCAGTTCCGCAGTAACTCATACTCTGCCGACGACCGCAAAATCTCCGGTTAAAAGACTACGAAAATCCCAGTCGAAAGACTACGAAAAGACTACGAAAGGACATGAACAAATCTCCGCGTTCGCCGAAACCTCCGACCGCTCTGTTCAATCATACTCCGACACGGTAGAAAATTCGATCTCGCACGCCATCCCGTCGTCCGTACTGCGAATATCCGTCGTCTCCGACATAGAGTCGACCAACTCCCGCACATAAACCTCCAGCGAGTCGCGTCGGTTCATAAACTTTCCCTTCATGCTGAGATAAAACATCACACTGGCAGCCGTCATAAACTTCGACTCCACAGAATACTCAACCGCATCCATACACGCGCAGCCGTATTCCGCAAGAAGCCGTATCACATAGCGAATATTTTCCGCACGGCGTTTCGGAATCCCGCCCATGAGGCAACTTTCTATCGTACCGTATTGAAAGTTCGGGTAAATGATTTTCACCTGATCCAGATCGGATTTCAGAAGATCTTCAAAGTGGCTGATATCGATCGAATCCGTGGTCTGCATACGCAGATACATCTGGAACCAGCGGTTCGCAAGTGCAGCTTCCTCTCTCTGCTCCTCGCATGCTTCCTGCATCCGGTTCGTGATCAGTTCCGTGATCGCCTGTAATTTCAGGAAACTGTGCTGCTGCTTCTTGAGCGCATTGGTCAGGGAATCAAGGGTCTCCTGAAACTGCCGGTTCTGCTCGATCAGCGTCCTCTCCTGCATCTTCTGCTCATAGGAAATCTGCGCGGAATCCAGGGACTCTTCAATTTCATCAATCATCTCGCGCACATCCCAGGGCGCAACGAAAATCTTATCGATTGCATGACGGTTGACAAGTTTCGTAATCATCAGCGAATTCACCACATCAACGCAAACGTTGAGTACTACGGCAGGATAATCTCTGGTGCAGATTTCGACCAGTTTGCGCAGCCGCATATCCGGAATGTTGATATCAATCAGAAGCAGCCCTACTTCCCGCTCCCGCATGATTTCAAACGCTTCCCCTGCGGAAGAAGCAATGAGCAGTTCAATCTTTCTCTCCGCAAAGGTCTCCCGAAAGGAATTGGCGATATTTTCGTTTGCCTGAATGTATAAAATGTTCCTTGCCATGATCCGCTCCGTCCGATTTTCTTTCATTATACACTATTTCCTCCCGTTTGGGACACAGTGCTGCAATTCATCTCCGGTTTACATGGTAACACTCTGACCGGATTTCATGGAATATTTTGTTGTTTTGTGATAATTCTCCTAATCTTTTTACACCTGCTTTCGATATATATAATGAAGGGATTCGTCACTAAAATATGTTGGATCTATGGGGGTTATTTCACTTGTCACATTGAAAACATGGACCACGCGGTCGAACGTGATCATGTTCCAAGGAGGGAACTATGACCTATGTCACACAGGAGCTGTATCAGCAGCCCGCTATTTCGGTCATTGCCGGCATTATGCAGAGCAATCCGGATCGGAGACGCCGCGAGACCACAACCGGAAAACCAACTGCATCGAAGGGGTCATTTGCGGGAAAACTTGACGAGAAAATTGCAAAGCAGGGTGAGAGCGATATCCAGTATTATTCCAGCGGATATACGAAAGATGCTTTGCCGTTCAAAACTGAAGTCAGGATGAAACAGTACAGCTGAAAAGAGCTCAGATCAGTTTGATCTGAGCTCTTTACATATCTGCACGCAGTTTCTCACTCTTTCTTCGCCTTCTTCCCAAGAAACGCCTCTTTCACGGATGCATCGTTCAGCAGTTCTTCGCCGCCACCGGACCGGACGATCTGTCCGTTTTTCATGACATAGGCCAAATCGGCGATTTTGAGCGCCATATTCGCATTCTGCTCGATCAGGAGCACGGTCACACCGGTTCGGTTGATTCTTCTTATGATCCCGAAAATATCCTGTACCACAAGAGGCGCCAAGCCCAAAGAAGGCTCATCCAGCATCAGCAGTTTCGGCTTCGACATCAGGGCGCGTCCGACCGCGAGCATCTGCTGTTCTCCGCCGCTCAGGGTTCCGGCAGCCTGCCAGGTACGCTCGTGCAGTCGCGGGAACAGTTCATAAACCTTCCGCAGGTCTTCCTCGATCCCTTCCCTGTCTTTTCTGAGATAGGCGCCGATCCGAAGATTCTCTACCACAGACAGATCCGTGAAGACTCTTCTGCCTTCGGGTGCCATCGAGATTCCCGTAGAGATGATGCGATCGATCGGTTTGCCGATCAGTTCCTCTCCGTTGTAGGTAATGCTCCCGGAATCCGCTTTGACAAGACCCGTGATCGTACGCAGCGTCGTCGACTTGCCCGCGCCGTTCGCTCCGATCAGCGTCACGATCTCCCCGTCCGGCACATCCATGGTAATTCCTCTGAGGGCTTTGATTCCGCCATAACTGACATATAAATCATTGATCTTAAGCATCTTCTTCATCCACCCCCAGATAAGCGTCAATCACTGCCTGATTGCTCTGAATCTCGTCAGGCGTTCCCTCTGCGATCAACTTGCCGAAATCCAACACGTAGATCCGCTCAGAGATATCCATGACCAGATCCATGTGGTGCTCGATCAGAAGAATCGTAAGCCCCATCTGATCTCGCAGTTCGCCGATGAATTTCGTCAACTCGTCCGTTTCCTGCGGGTTCATACCGGCAGCCGGCTCGTCCAGTAAGAGCAGAGACGGCTTCGTTGCCAGCGCACGCGCGATTTCCAAACGTCGTTGCTGTCCGTAAGGCAGAGAAGTCGCCAGTTCATACCTGACGTCAAAAAGCCCGACCAGTTTCAGCAGTTCCATCGCCTCTTTCCTGAATGCACGTTCTTCCCTGCGGTTCAGCCGAAATGCCGCGGCAAGAAAACCGTAAGAGGAACGGCAGTGCATGGCAATCATCACATTGTCGTACACGGTACGGCTCTTCCAGAGACGGATATTCTGGAACGTTCTCGCCATTCCCATCTTCGTAATGGCGTCGGGTGTCGGCGCGAGCACCTTGGAATACAGATCGGCATGGCTCCCCAGATACTGCTTCTTCATCTTCCCCTGCGGGTAATTCTGAATGATATCCGTTTCGTTGAAACTGACCTTTCCGTTGGTCGGTGCATAAACGCCGGTAATCACGTTAAACGCCGTTGTTTTCCCGGCGCCATTCGGTCCGATGAGCGCCACGATCTCTCCCTCGTTCACTTTCATGGAGAAATCATCCACCGCCACTACACCGCCGAACTGCATGGTGACATTTTCAATTCGGAGGACATTTTTCCGACTCATGACTCGTCCTCCTTTTCCGTCTTTTTCTCTGTCTCTGCAAGTTGCTCCGTATCCGCAATCTTCCCGCTCCGACTTGCTTTCTTCGCCTGATGCTTATAATAGCATTTACGCAAAATATGGTGCAGTTCCGTAGTTCCCAAGATTCCCTTTCGGAAGAAGAGCACAATAATCATGATGACGACGGAAAAGACCACCAGACGAAACCCGTTTCTGAAAACACCCGGCGCATTGATTCCCAAGAAACTGCCGGAATCCAGCCCTCTCAACCACCATTCGGAGGCGGCGATGAAAAGCGTCGCACCGATCACGGAACCGGTCACGGAGCCGATCCCGCCGAGTACCACCATCAGCAGAATCTCATAAGTCATGGCAACCTTGAAGTTGCTCGCCTGCGCAATCGACAGCACCATCGCCATCGTCGCGCCCGATACCCCTGCGAAAAAGCAGCTGATGCAGAAAGAGAGCATTTTATGCCTGGCAAGGTTGACGCCCATGGCTTCCGCAGCGACCTCATCGTCACGGATCGCCGTAAACGCCTTGCCGAAAGTGGAATTGATAATCAAAACGATCACGCCGATGGAGATCGTCGCAATCAGAACGGGGACAACCGTTGCAAGAGAAAAGGTCGTGCCGCCGATCCGCAACTGGAACGTACTCGAACGTTCAAAACTCTTCAGCAGGTTGGAACCGTTGGTGACGGGTCCGAACTTCGCCCACTGGAAAATCGCTCTGATGATTTCCGCAAAACCCAGCGTTGCAATCGCCAGATAATCGCTCTTTAGTTTCAGTACCGGCAGACCGATGAGGTAGGCGAAAAACGCCGCCACAAACCCCGCCAGCAACACGGCAAGGAAAACGCCGAGCGCCGTTCCGAACGGACCCATCGCCGCCGCCAGTTTCTCCGGAATCGAGAATCTGACCAGTGCGTCATAATACTGATAGACGGTATCCCTCGCTTCATCGGGAATGGTGAAAATCGCATAGGTATAAGCCCCGATCAGCATAAAGCCCGCATGCCCCAGTGAAAACAAGCCGGTATAGCCGTTCAGCAGATTCAGCGACACCGCAGCAAGCGCATAGACGGAACCCTTCTGCATCACAACCAGAAGCATGCCGAGACTGTCCGACGGTCGAATCACCTGGTCGAGCGCAAACACGATCGCGATCCACAGGATCACCGCAAGGAGTGCAACCAGCGCTTTCTTTTTAGAATCCGATAACTTTGTCATTCCGCACCCCCTTATAATTTATCCGTTGTCTTCTCACCGAACAGACCCGTCGGTTTGAAGACAAGAACAACGATCAGGAGCACAAAGGTAAAGGCGTCGGAAAATGTCGCGAAGCCGACCTGCTCTGTAATTGCGCCATTGGTTACAAGTACGGTATCCAGACCTTTGATCACGCTCTCGCAGACGCCGATAATGAAGGCGCCGATCACTGCGCCGGGAACGGAACCGATGCCCCCGAAAACAGCCGCTACAAAGGCCTTGAGTCCCGGCATACCGCCCGAAGTCGGTACCACGCCGGGATAGTTCGTGAAAAACAACAGGGACGCGACCGCCGCAAGCAGCGTTCCGATCACAAACGTCGTAGAAATGACGTTATTGATCTTAATCCCCATCAACTGCGCCGTCTCGAAATCCTTGGAAACCGCGCGCATCGCCATACCGATCTTGGTTTTGTGAATGAACCATACCAGGATCAGCACAAGCACAAGGGTCAGGATCGGCGTAATGACCGTGACCCTTGTGGTATCCATCCCAAAGATTCTGATCGAATCAGAGATCCATGGAATGGTCGGATAATTCTTGTTCAGTCCGCCCGTGATGTAGAGCGCCAGATTCTGCAACAGATAACTGACGCCGATCGCCGAGATCATAACAGACATACGGGGTGCCGTTCGAAGCGGCTTATATGCCACCCTTTCGATCAGAAAGCCCAGAAGCACGGTCAGGACGATCATGATCGGAATCGAAACATATAAGGGGAACGAAGCCGCAAAATAAACCATCATCAATCCCGCAACCATGAAAACATCACCATGTGCGAAATTGATCAGTCGCAGGATACCATAGACCATCGTATAGCCGATGGCAATCAGCGCATACTGCCCGCCTACGGAAATGCCGGAAATCAAATACGGCAGGACGGTTTGCATTGTATTCATACCAAATCCTTCTCTCTCAAATTACTGAACCGTTGCCAGCGTCACGAAATCCCATGTTCCGGTAGCGGTATTACAAGATTTCACGAACGCGCTGTCGCGAATGGCGTCGCCGGTTCCGTCGAAGGCGATCTTGCCTGTAACGCCGTCGTAAGTCGTCGCCGGAACTGCTTTCAGAACAGAAGCCGCGTCGGTAGCGCCTGCGTTCTTCACAGCTTCGAGCGCAACGTAGTACGCATCATAGCCCATGGCTGTAACCGCTGCCAGTTCGGTATTGCCGCCGTTGTTGGCAAGCGCGGTGGAATCACCTTCCATCCATGCCTTGATACCGGAATCGAATGCTGCATCCGCACCTTCCTGATAGAACGTGGTAACACAGATCTCTAAGTTGGTTCCGTTTGCAGCCTCAAGAATAACGTTGGAATCCCAGGTATCGCCGGCAAGCATCGGCATGCCGAGATTCTGGTCGTTGGCTTTCGCGATGATCTGCGCAGCCGCTTCCGTGGAAACGGGGCTGAAGAAGACGTCGCAGCCTTGATTCTGTGCATTCGTAATGTAGGTGGAATAGTCGGAAGTGCCTTCCGGGAACTGCTCATATACACAGTCGCCTTCACCGAACGCTTCAATGAAGTAATTGCACAGACCGCCCGAGTAGTCGTCACCCTGCTTCGCCAGACAGTAAGCCTTGCTTGCACCGAGTTCATTCTTGGCATAGTTCGCAAGTACGGTACCCTGGAACGGATCCAAGAAGCAAATTCTGTAATATACGTCGCAGTCGGAAGTCACCTGCGGGTTCGTACAGGTTACGCCGATGGCGGCAACACCGGAAGATGCAAACGTATCTCCGGCTGCAATGGAAACACCGGAACCGTATGAACCGAGCACCAGTGAAACGCCGCTGGAAATCAGGGTCTGCGCTGCTGTGGGCGCCTTGTCGTTGGAAGAAGCATTGTCCGCATAGACCAGTTCTACCCGATAAGTTTCCCCGCCGATATCCACCGTCGGCGTGATGTGGTTGGCATACTGCATTCCGAGACTTTCCTGCTTGCCGCCCGCGCCGTTATCGCCCGACTGGGGTTCGAACACACCGATCTTTACAACCTTTTCATTGGATCCGCCGCCGCAGGCTGCCAATGACATGGCCATGACCAACACGAGTAATACACTCATAAACTTTTTCATTTTTTGTCCCTCCCGGATATCAATTTGTCCGCAACTCGCGCACAAACAGTATTATACCACAATTCCCGCCGATTTAACAGAAAAAAAGCCCGACAATGTGAAAATCACACCGTCGGACTTTATCCGTCTCACTTAATTCAGCAGCATCCCCATAATCTGATTGCTTCTGTTGACAAATTTCGTCATTGCTTCCGGCTCCAGCGGTCCGTTTGCAAGCAGCGCAAGATCATACAGCTGCTCGCAGATCACCGGTACGTTTTCGTTCTCCCCATGCTCCAAAATAAACTGCACCAGCCGGTTGTTGGCATTGAGAACAAGCGTCTTCCCTTCTGCTCCAAGGTCGCCGAAATTCATTCCGCCGACAGAATACATCTTCATCATATCCATCATGCGGCGGCTCTCTTCGGAGACAGTCAGTACGGAAGAAACCTCGGCATTTTTCAGTTTCTCCACCTTGATTTCCAACTGTTCCGTATGCAGCGCTTTCTTGAAGATTTCCGACAGGGTCTTGGTATCTTCCTCCAACTTTTTCTCATCATCCTTGGAAACCGCTTCTTTTACGGAATCATTCAAGTCGGCGTCGATCCTTGCGAATTTGACATCTTCATTCTTCGACTCCAGCTGCGAGATAAACGGCTGGTCAATGTGGTGCGTCAGAATGACCGCATCCATACCCTGCTCCTGAAACATCTTAATGTACTGGGACTGCTGCACCTCATCCGTGACATAATAGACCACCTTGCGGGGTTCTTTCTCCGCCTCGTCTCCGGTGTTTTCCTCCGTTTTCTCATCGGATTTATCCGTCACATCCTCCACCTCGACCTTTTCACCGTTTTCATCCGTCGCTTCTTCCTGTTTCAGCTCCAGACACTCGGGCAGCGTCAGATACTTTCCATCCAGATTCTTAAAGAGAATATAATCGGTCATCTTCTCGCAGAACTTATCGTCCTTTAAGCAGCCGAATTTAATAAACGGACTGATATCATCCCAATACTTCTCGTAGGTCTCTTTCTCGGTCTTGCACATGCCGGACAGTTTGTCCGCCACCTTCTTCGAGATATAATCGGAAATCTTTTTCACAAAACCGTCGTTCTGCAGTGCGGAACGGGAAACGTTCAGCGGAAGATCCGGACAGTCGATGGCACCCTTTAAGAGCATCAGGAATTCGGGAATCACTTCCTTGATGTTGTCGGCGATGAAAACCTGATTGTTATACAGTTTAATTGTTCCCTCGATGGATTCATATTCCATATTGATCTTCGGGAAGTAGAGAATCCCTTTCAGATGGAACGGATAATCCATGTTCAGGTGGATCCAGAACAGCGGCTCCTTATAATCCAGAAATACTTTCCTGTAAAAATCAAGATATTCCTCTTTCGTGCATTCATTCGGATGTTTCGTCCATAACGGCGTCGTATCGTTGAGTGCAACAGGACGCTTTAAGATCCGTACCCGATCCCTTGCCGGAGAGATTTCCACCTGCTCCTTCTTGCCGTCCTCGGTTTCCTGCTCCTCGTACTTTGCATCTTCATGGATCTCCTCGATCACGGTATCCCGATCGGTCAGTTCTTCCTTGTCAATCGTCTCATACTCCGGCGCAGCATCCGCTTTCTCAAGATAAATCGGGATCGGCATAAAGGAACAATACTTCTTAATGACTTCTCTTGCGCGGTATTCGTTTGCGAACTCCACACTGTTTTCATTCAGAAACAGCGTGATTTTCGTGCCGACTTCCGTCATGTCGCCGTCTTCGATCGTATATTCCACACCGCCGTCGCTCTCCCAGTGCACCGGCTTTGCTCCTTCTTTATAAGAAAGAGAATCGATATGCACCTCATCCGCAACCATGAACGCCGAATAGAAGCCAAGACCGAAATGACCGATGATCTGATCCTCGTTGGTCTTATCCTTATATTTCGCAAGAAACGCTTCCGCACCTGAAAATGCGATCTGTGTGATATATTCTTCCACTTCCTCCGCATCCATCCCAAGACCGGTATCAATGAATTCCATGGTCTTCTTCTCAGGACTGACAATCACTCTGATCTTGTTCTGAAAGCCCTCCGGAAAATCATATTCTCCCATCATATCCAGTTTTTTCAGTTTGGTGATCGCATCGCAGCCGTTCGAAATCAACTCTCTCACAAAAATATCGTGATCACTGTAGAGCCATTTCTTGATAATCGGAAAAATGTTATCGCTGTGGATGGATAAATTGCCTTTCTTTACTGCCATAACTATGCCCTCTTTCTATCTGTTTGATCTGTGGTGAATTAAATTTAATCAACAGTGTACCCTTGCTCCAATCAAAAGTCAATAAAAATTAGCACTCAAATACTATGAGTGCTAATAATTCATAAATAAGTTATACTTTCTTAATAATTACTCCTCGTTTCTGCCGTCGGTATATACCCTGTCATAGACTTCAAAAAAACCGGTGGTCTGAACGTTTCCCGTCTGCCGGTAGGTAATGCTCTCCCAAAGCGTCTGATTCAGATTCGCGGTCAGGGTCTGGACATATTCCTCGTAAATCCGGTTAAATTCCTCCTGCTGCCGCTGTTTCAGAATCTCCGCCTTGTTCCGATCCGTCGCGTCACGGTCGAAGGTCGAATCACAGCACAGGATGTGATAGCCGAACTCAGTTTCGATGATCTCGCTGGTCTCTCCGGTATCCAAATCGAATGCCACCTCCTCAATGCTCTGCGGCATCACGCCCCGTCCGAAACTGTAACTGCCCTCGCTGTCCTCATTGTAATCCGCCGCCACCACATCGAAATCCGTTCCCTCGGAAAGTTTCCTGCGCGCTTCCAGAATCTTTGCGTAAGCCTCTTTTTTCTGCTGCGGCGTATAGCCGATCCTCTCGCCGTCGCCGGATGCGGCGTAGGTTTTGACCAGAATCGTTTTCACGCTGACCGCTCTGGCTTCATCATCGCTGATCTCCGGCTGCACAGACTGTGTAATCTGATCGTAGAGTTGATTGGCAATGGCGAATTCACGATAGAGCTGCGCGATCGTTCCGGTGTTGACACGCATGAGTTTCACCTCATCCGAATTCAGCGTCTTGAAATACTCCTCCGCCGCCCGATTCACCAGTTCCTCTTCCCGCTGTGTCAGCGCAACCTCATATTGCGGCGCCAGCAGGTTCATCACCTTGATCTGCGCGATTCGCGCAAGCGTCGTCTCTTTATATTCCTCGCCGACGGTGGAATCCTCGAGCGGAACCTTCCAGATCTGCTCGCCGAAGATCTCGTTGTAGCGGTTCTCGGAATTCACGAGATACACCATGATTTCAGGCAAATAGCAGGAGGTATTCTCGATCCGGAACACCTCGTTTTCTTTGAAATCCTGCGTCAATATGATCTCGGTCTCGCTTCTTTCGCCGCAGCCCGTCAGCATTGAGAGGATTCCTGTACAAATCATGATTTTGACAAGCTTCTCAAGCATCCGCTTTTTCATCTAAGAGCCTTTCCAATTCCTGCATCAGAACCTCTTTCTTCTTCACATGAACGGCAGCAATGCCAACTGCGATCGCACCGTCCACATTTTCGATCCTGTCGTCGAAGAAAACGCACTCCCGCGGGTTTAAGCCGTATTTGGCAAGCAGTGCCTCATAGATCTTGGGATCCGGTTTGCATACATGAATCTGGTAAGAGATCACGCCCCCGTCCATATAGGCAAAGAAAGGACGATCCTTCGTATGCACGGCAAACAGTTCTTCACTGTAGTTGGACAGCAGATACAGACGATAACCGGCTGCCTTCAGTTTCGGCAGATAAGCCCAGATATCTTCCCTTGCCAGCGGCATCATCTCGGGATGATCGAGGAAGAATAACAGCGCCTTTTCATCGGCGGGATATTTCTCAATATAACTTCGCTTCGCTTCCGCAAAGGAAAGATTGCCGGCGTCCAGTTCGTTCCAGATCGGATCGTCAAAAATCAAATTGCCGACGCGGATGCCTTCCGCTGCGCTCAATCCGCTCTGTTCCAGAACATAATTCCAGCGATAACCCAGCAGCACCTCTCCGATATCAAAAATAATATTTTTAATCATGTTCCCGCCCTGCTCTCATGACAGGTGAAATAGATCACCTGATAGTCTTTTGCCACCTTTTTCAGAAAACCAAGCGCACGCTCCGTCTTGCTGCGATCGAGGTTCACAAACGGATCGTCCAGAATCACGAAGGGCTTCTCCCCCTGGTACATCGCATCGATCAGCGCCATCCGCAGACAGACGTCCACAAGATCCTGAATGCCGCTGCTGTATTCGGACAACGGATGCGCCTCTCCGAACTCACGCTTCGTCATACGGATATTGGCGTCGATCTGGAATTCGGAAGCCTCTTCATCGCTGAGCATGGCGTAATATTTCTTGAATCCGTCAAGCAACGGCTTCCTGTATTTTGCCGAGAACCGCTCCTTGGCGATTCTCATGAAGTCCTTCGTCTGCGTCAGCATATCGTACTGGTGCATCGCAAGGTCGCGCTTCACGGTGCAGTAACGCAGTTCCTCTTTCGTCTCCGCCATCTCGTGCAGTTTCTCATAAGCCTCTTCCAGACGGCGTTCATAGGCATGAATCGCTTCCAGCGCCGCCTTGATTTTCTTTTCGTTGCGTTCCCGCTCGTTGGAATCATCCGGTGCTTCTTTCGCAGGGATCTGCTCCGCCTTCAGGATCGAAGTCATATCGTTCGCATTCTCAAACTCCTTGATTGCAGCCCTTTTGGCTTCCACATCCGCAATCTTCTGCTGATAGAGTCCGATCTGCTGCTTCACATTGTAGAGACTCTCTTCCACGCTGTCCGGCAGGTAGGTGACGGAATAGTGCCAGAAGAATTCCTGCATCTGTGTTTCAATGATGGCGATTCGGTCGCGCATTCCGGAGATTTCCTCACGAATTGCCGTGATTTCTTCCGTTACCGGCTCCATCTCCTCGGCAGGCTCCGTCTCCTGCGGCATTTCCTCAGTTTCGATCTTCCCGAAGGGAAAAATCACCAGTCCTGTCACCAGACAGGCAAGGGATGCAACAGCAACGCCGATCCCGATGAGGAGGAACTGAAATACCACGCCCAGAGCAATTCCGGCAGCGAGCAGAACCGCGCCGATGCACAGCAGCACAATGCCGCGCATCTTCTTATGAAAGCGTGCATCCTCTTCGTCCAGCTTCCGTTCGATGGCGTCCTGCTTCTCTCTTTCGATCGCTTCTTTCGCCTCTTTCAGGGCATATTCCAGTTGCAGCTGCTTATTCTCGATCCCGCCGACAAGAGAGGAACGTTCCGACCATTCTTCGCGTTTTCCGTCCACATCTTCCGGCGTCGGCAGTCCGTTCGCAAAGCTCGTCTCCATCTGCTCCAGACTCTCCCTGCAAACCTCATACTCCTTCCAGAGATGCTGGAACGCTTCTTTCCTTGCAAGCAGTTCTCCGCGCATCGCATTCTGTTTGAAACTCCGATCCAGCACGGCGCGTCTTTCTTCACAGGCGCGCAGTTCCGTTCTTTCGCTTTCCAACTTTGTCTCAAGCGCCGTCACGGACTGTAAGAAACCCTCTTCTTTGCGCAGCGTGTTCTGCAATTTGGAAATATGCGCATCCATCTGTTTGATGCTGCCCGTCGCCCGCTTCGGAGACATTTTATTCAAAAGATCCGTAAAACGGCTCATGACCGCTTCGTAGCGGTTCACATCGTCGGTCGCATCGCTTAAATTCCCGATCTTGGCGCTGATCCCGTCTTCAATCTCACTTCTTCCGTCTTCATATACGCTCACATCATTCTGCGCAATAAAAACGGAACGCAGAAAGGATTTCTCATCCAGCAAGAACAGTTCCAGCCCCAGATGCGCCGCATCACGGTCAAGAATGTTCATCCGCGTCTCCTGATCGCAGAGCACGCAGGAATCCTCTTTCTCTTTCAGTCCGAACACCTTGTTCAGTTCGTATTCCCGCCCGTTCTCCGAAAAAACGATGATACCGCCGTAGGTTCCTTTGTTCCAGGGACGGTACTTCTCGCGTTCCCGCTCGGCAGGATCACGTTTTCCTTCGCCCGAAAACCCGTAGAACATGACCTTGATAAAGGCTGCCAGCGTACTCTTACCCCAACCGTTGTTCCGAAGAATCACCATGGGGTTCTCATCAAACGTTAAGTCGAAATTACTCAAAATGCCGAAATTATCTATGTGTAATCGAATGAGTCTCATTTCAGGATTTCCTCCCCGCCAAGCGCGCGCAAGCCGTAATGGATGATCTCGCCCTTCTCGTCATCGCTTAAGTCGGCTGCAAGAACATTCCGGACGAACTCGCCCTTGAGCGATTCGTCGAAAGCATACATCCGAAAATCGACCAGTAACTTTGTATCGTCATATAACTTCACAACGTAGAAATCATGTTCGAAAGCGTGAAGAATATAGTCCAAATCCTTCTCGCAGGCAAGATCAACCTGTCCAGTGAGAATAATTTTCACCAGACTGTCTGCGGAATAACCGCCGTCAGACAAAGCGGCGCGCACCTTGGAAATGATTTCATCCGACTGCATACAGTCGGAAATATCCACCTCAACGGTGTAGAGCGTTCTCCTTGCAAACGGAATGAATTCTCTCGTCCAACGGAGCGTTCCCTCATCGATCTCAAGCAGCATAAACCCATGTTCACCGCATTCGTCGAAACCTCTGCCTTCCAGACAGCCGGAGAAGCAGTAAACGCCCCTGCCGTCCAGCGGCTCCTCCACGTGCGCATGCACGTGACCGAGCGCCAGATAATCGATGCCGAGATTCTTCAGCCGTTCCAGCGTAATATATTCCGTCTTGTCGCCCATATTGTATTTGGTCGTCTGCCCGTGCATCATCACAAGATTGAAATCTCTGACATTCAAGGAAAGGGTCTCATACAGCCTGTCGTGATTGAAGCCGTTGAACTCAATCCCGTTCAAAACGAGATTGCCGCCGCTTTCCCTGTTCAGCACGTACTCCGTCCAGGTGTCATCGAAGAAATGAAGGTTTGGCGGGACATCGTTCCCCGTGAGTAAACCGGTCGCGTCATGGTTCCCTCTTAAATAGTAAAAATCAATCTGCGGATGACTGACGATTTGCCGAAGAAATGCGTTCATGGTCGTTTTCGATACTACGGCGGAATCAAAGAGATCGCCCGCAATCAGTATCGCGGAAACCCCGTTCTCTTCTGCCCATTTGACCATATTGCAATAGGTATCAAGCAGTTCGAGCTTACGCTCTTTCCGCTTGATCGGATCCAGATTCGCTCTCATTGCCGAGTCCAGATGCAGATCTGCACAATGAATGATTCGCATATTTATACTCCCTGATTCAGAAAAATGATAGCGTTCCCCTCGCCACATCATTATACAATCATTTCCAGACTGCGTAAAGTGTCCGTCCGGCGATATTCTTCACGGAAGCGCCGTCACTGTATTTCACCCCGCCGCCCGGCGTGAGCGCCCAGCCGCGGAACCGATAACCCTCCCTGACAAAGGGTTTCTTCGGAAGTTTCACCTTTTGATCCGCGGCATTATCGCAGATCGTGATCGGATCTTCCCCATCCGTGCAGGGATCCAGAATAAAATCATAGTTCCAGCGCGCTCTCAACGTGACAACCGCATTTTTTTTCGTTGTCAGATTCGGAATGCAGCGTTCCCCGTCGCTATATACCGGATAAACTCTGTCCACCCTGACTGCGGCTTCCCAATGATCGAAGCGGTAATCCGTGCGGTCAAAGGCATTCAGCGGCAAATCAACGGCTTCGTCGTAGGTGACTTTAATCTCTTCCATCGTTCCCGACGCATTACCGGTGCCGGACGCGAATCTGATCGTGTAGGAAATCGGCTCCCACTGTGCATACAACGCCACCGTCTCGTTTTGTTCGAATGTAAGTCCGGTCGACACCGTGCCCACAGCATAGGGCGTCCCGCTTCCATCCGGCGCCGTATTCCAGCCTGCAAAAACATAGCCTTCTTTTCTGAATTTACAGGATCTGATTTTGTAACTTCTGCCATAGGTCACTTTGATGCGTTTGCCGCTTCCTCTGTCGGCGCCGTTGCCCAAATAGTTTACATAATATTTGTTCGGCTTCCAATCCGCATAGAGGTTCACTTCCGCGCCGTCCGCATCAACAAGCTGATTCTTATCGTTGCCGGGCAAATACTTCGTTCCCTTGCATTTTGCATTCAAATACCACGCTTGCACATGATAGCCCTGATATACGAAACCGCTGCCGTCTGCAAGCGGCGTGCCGGATGTACCGTATTCATGCTCGGTCGGTGCAACCGCTCCCGCCGCCGCGCCGTTGCCGTGATAATTCACCTGATAACGCGCACCCCTCCATTTTGCATAGAGGTGCAAATCTCCTGCGGAGCCCTGCGCAATCCTGGTGACTTTCTTACTCTCCGTAAAATTTTCGTCCAGGTACCAGCCGAGGAAGACATAGCCGTTTTTCGTCGGCTGTCCCAACGGATAGTCCGCATCCGTCACAAAATACGATGTCTTCTTCGCATTCGGATTCTTCACGCCGAGCATGCCGGTGTGATAGGTGATATGATTCTGAATGATCGTCCACTTTGCATAGAGCGTCAGATCCTCTGCCAGGTTCTTCGGAATCGTTTTCAGGATGGATCCCCTGGTATAGGTCTCCGAAGTATACCAGCCGTCGAAACGGTAGCCTTTGCGTTCCGCCGGATAGAGCATGATCGGCTCGATCGGACGCTGATAGGTAGCGGGGTTTTCTGCGGCATTGACGCCGTCAAACAGTCGGAGATAGGTAATCTCATAATCGTTGGCGCTCCAATGGGCGTAAAGGGTCGTCAGATCCGCTTCCACCTCTGTTTCTTCCGTGATGGCTTCCCCTGCGGGCACGCCTGCTTCTGCGGGAGCACGGAACCACCCTTCGAACCTGTATCCGTAGAAACTCGGGATCGGCAATCCTCGATAGGTATCCTCAAAGCGGACCGTCACGGTTTCCGGTACGCCGCTGCCGCCCTGCGGATCCAGAGCGACCTGAATCTTGCGTCCGAGCCAGTGCGCATAGAGCGTATGATTCTCACGCTGAACGAGCGTGTTTAAAAATACCTGACTGCCGCCGCTTGCCGCGGTGTACCAGCCGCCGAAATCATAGCCCGTCTTCTCCGCTTCCGGCAGTGTGCCGTAAGCGGAAGCAAAGGTCACTGTTTTGTTCTCCGCACTCGGCGTTCCGCCCTGTGCGTCAAAGGTCACAAGAATGTCCGTCTTCGGCGTCCAGCGCGCATAAAGCGCATGTCCAAACATGCTGCCGGAGACGCTTTCGGCGTTCACCTGCGTGCCGTCTCTGAAATCATAGGTGGTGTACCAGCCGACGAAATCGTATCCTGTTCTCGTGGTCTCCGGCAATTCCCCGTAGGTACCGTGCGCGAAGATCGTGATCGCATCCGCCGGCGTTCCGTGATTGGTATTGAAGGTGATCGTGATCCGCTTGTCTTTCCAATGCGCGTACAGCCAATGACTCGCCGCATTCCGCACCAGAGAGTCCGCTTCGATCAGCGTGCCGTTTTCTTCCTCTTCGTTTGCATCCGGTTCCGTGTACCAGCCGGCGAAATCGTAATCCTCTCTGCCAACGACCGGCAAAGCGCCGTAAGCCGCGCCGAAACTCTTATAGAGCACCGCCGGAACCTGCCCGACGGTTGCGCCGTTCTTATCGAAAGATACGCTGACCTGCACTCCCTCCCAGCGTGCGAAAAGCGTATGCGCCTCCATCGTTTTCACTTCACTTGTCGATGTAATCTGCGTTCCGCCCGAAGCCTTTGTGAACCAGCCCGTGAACTCGCAGTTTTCCTTGGTCACTGTCGGCAGCGTTCCGTAGTTCAGACCGTAGGAAACCGTGACGGGATTGCATGTGCCGGCGCCTTCCATCGCATCGAAGGAAACCGTGACGTCAACGCCCTTCCAGCGCGCCGTCAGGGTATGATCGCTTCCAGTTGCATTCCGTGTCTCCGCAGTTACGGGCGTATCCGTATCCGGCAGGAACCAGCCGGCAAACGTATAGCCTTCTCTGGAAACTTCGGGAAGTGTTCCGTAGGCTTCATCGAAGGTCACGCTCTTCGCATCGGGTGCTTCCGGCGTACCGCCGTTTGCATCAAACGACACCTCATAAGCGTTCACCGTCCAATGCGCGCTCACCGTAAGGTCGCCGGTGCAGATATCCTGCGCGTTCACTTCCGTTTCGCCGTCCTCCCCGTCAGGTCGGAACCAGCCTGTAAACGTATAGCCGGTGCGCGTGGGAACCGCAAGCGTCCCGAACGGTCGCTCCTCTTCTATCGTCTGCCATGCAGGCTCCACGCTGCCGCCGTTCGCATCATAACTCAGTCTGTATCTGGCGGGAGATGCTTCCACGCTGTAGCCGTTCTCCTGCGCCCACGTGTAGGCATAACTGTCCCTGATACAGTAAAGCGTTGTCGTACTGCTTGTGTTGTATTTCTTGTTGAAGATCCAGACGCTCAGCTGCTCTATCGTATGCGGCAGATAATAGGACGCGAAATTGCAACCGCTGAAAGCGTAATCGCCGATGACAGTCAGCGACAGCGGGAACTCCACGCTGCCGCCAAGGCCCGAACAGCCGTTGAAAGCATAGCCGTCGATCCGCTCCACATTGTCGGGAAGATGTAACTGACCGCTGAAATACTGGCAGCGGTAAAACGCCTTGAACCCGATGGATGCAAGGCTGCCCGGAAGCACAATACTGCCGCGAAAATTGATGTTGTCAAAGGCGTTCGCCCCGATGGAAGTCACTCCTTCCGTAAGCACCAGTTTCGGAGACGTCGCGGAATAGACGCTTTGCTCTCTGAAAAGTGATTTCAGCGTCTCGCTCATCCCGTCCCGCATCTCACCGGAACCGAGGATCGTCAAGGTATAAACGTCATTTGCATCTTTCGTGAGCCGATAGGTCAGGTTGTCTCCCTCTGCGCCGCATTCTCCGGTCGCGACCGTTTCATCCGCCCACGTAGGTTTGGCGCCAATCCCGCTTACGGTAAAGCAGATCAGCGCGATCAGAATCAGTTGTATGCATCGTTTTATCATGCTTCTCCTCCCGAAATGCAAAACGCCCCGCTCTTAAATATCTCGGCAAAAATCAGGATGTTCCTGATTCCAAATTCAGAGCAAAGACAGATGTTCCATCGCATGCAGCAAACCGTCCGCATGAATATCGTCCGTAATATAGTCCGCCACCGCCTTGATGCTGTCGGAACCATTTCCCATGGCGATCCCGTAGCCGACGCTTTGCAGCATTTCTATATCGTTGGTGCTGTCGCCGACCGCAATCGCATCCTTGGGATCCGCCCCGAGATAATCACAGAGTACCCGAATCCCCTGCGCTTTACTCATCCCGGGCAGCACCGCCTCGAAAACGGCGCGCACGGAATTGGGCTCGTCGCCCTGCGCATGGATGAGATCCGGAGCAAGACCGTGCTCGATGAAATCAACATCGTCCTTCAACTCCGCATGAAAACGTTCTGCATCCGAAGCCACAATGAAGTCTCCGGCGAATTTATTGACCTGCATATCTGCCGAAAAGCCGCGAAGCGGAACCGCATCTTCGCCCATTTCTTCACACATTCTGGCAACGAAGCCGTCCCGTTCAAAGCCCTTGATCGAGAACCAGTGCTTCTTCGCGCCTTCCAATACAATCGGCACCCTGCAGGCTTCCGCCACGGCAATGACCTTTTTTACCTGTGCTTCCGTCAGGAAACGCTCATAAATCCGCCTTCCGTCCACTTCCACATGAGAACCGCAGGCGGCGATCAAACCGGCGAAGCCGAGCGCAAAAAGCTGCGGATCCCTGATATTTCCCCTCGATCTTCCGGTACACAGAAGCGGCAGATGCCCCTTTGCTTTCAATTGAAGTATCGCCGACCTGGCGCTTTTCGGAATCACACCGTGCCAGTCCAGAATCGTTCCGTCAATATCAAAAAAAATCAGTTTGCGCTGCAAATGTGACCTCATTTCCGGCAATTTCAGAAATCGCACCCAAAGCCGTGTCGGCTGTTTTACTTTATTCTATCAAAAAAAGGAACGGCATACAATCCAATTCGGGATTGACGAATTGCTGCAACAATTCTAAACTTCTCTGGATTGGGTATTCCTGTTGGAATCGAAATATTTGAATCAAATTTTAACACAAAGGAGAATCTGTATCATGCAAGACAACACTGTATCCAAAACCCGAACCATGGTTTCCGTTGCGGTTGCAACGGCGATCATCTGTATCTTAGCCCCCCTGTCCATTTCCATTCCCATGAGCCCCGTGCCGATTTCGCTTGCGGTCTTTGCAATCTTCATCGCAACTTACGCGCTCGGAATGAAATACGGTCTCCTTTCCGTGCTGCTCTATCTGCTGCTCGGCTTCATCGGACTCCCCGTCTTCTCGAAATTCATGGGCGGCCCTTCCGTGCTTGCGGGTCCGACCGGCGGCTATATCATCGGTTACCTCTACATTGCCTTTTTCACCGGTCTCATGATTGAACGTTTTGAAACCAAAAGAACCATGCACGTGATCGGCATGGTTCTCGGTACTGCACTCTGTTATCTCTTCGGCACGTCATGGCTCGCCTATACGACGGGCTTAACTTTCAGGGAAGCCCTGTTTGCGGGTGTGATCCCTTTCATTCCGGCGGATGCCGTGAAAATCATCATCGCCATCCTCATCGGTCCGAAATTAAGACGTGCGCTGAACCGATAACAAAAACTTTCTATTTGGATTTGATCGCATCGTCAAAGGCTACGTCGGAGGGAGAAAAAGTGATCTTCTTCGTGAATGCGCAGGCTTCCGTGCCGCCGAATACGCGCTCCATGCCGCTGTCTTCCCATTCGATGGAAAGCGGGCCGTCGTAGCCGATCTGGTTCAGGGCACGGATGATATTGTCAAAATCCACGTCGCCATGACCCGGCGATACGAAATTCCATCCCCTTCTCTGGTTGCCGAAGGTGATGTGCGAGCCCAGGATGCCGTTTCTTCCGTTCAAGTTCAGCTTGGCGTCTTTGACATGGACGTGATAGATCCGATCCGCAAAATCGAGCACGAACAGTGCCGGATCCAGTCCCTGCCAGATCAGATGGCTCGGATCAAAGTTGATGCCCAGCGTTTTTCTGTGCTCAAATACCTCAAGCAGCCGCTTGGTACTCCAATAGTCGAAGGCGATTTCGGTCGGATGCACTTCGAGCGCAAGTTTAACGCCGCAGCGATCGAACTCGTCCATGATCGGAGACCAGATTTCTTTCACCTTACAAAAGGCTGCTTCAATCATTTCTTCCGAGGTCTGCGGGAAAGAATACCAGAACTTCCAGATCGGCGATCCCATGAAAAACGTCACGGTGTCAACGCCCATTGCCTTTGCGGCAGCGGCGGTGTATTTCATCTCCGAAACCGCCCATGCATGAATCTTTTCCGGCTGCCCCGCATATTCTGCGGGCACGAAACCGTCCAGCCTCGCATCATAGGCGTCCCCCAGAGAATCGATCACGCACTGTCCTGCCAGATGATTGCTGATTGCCCAGCAATTTAAGCCGTATTTTTGCAGCACATCCTTTACGCTCTGTACGTAAGCGGGATCCGTCGCCGCTCTTTTCATATCGAGATGCGCTGCGGACAGTTCCAGCCCCTCATAGCCCATCTGCTTCCCCAGTCTGCAAATTTCTTCCAGGGGCAAATCTCCCCACTGAATCGTAAAAAGTGTGATCGGTCTAGCCATCGTTTTCCTCCTTATCTTTTCACTTCCGTCCAAACGTTTCCGTTCTTCGCACTGTTCAGACATGCCTCGACAAACGCAAGTCCTTCACATCCGTCCGCAATTGTCGGATAATCGATCAAACCGGCGTCAAAGTTTCCGTCCTTTTTCGCGCGGATGCATTCCATAAAACTCCTGTACAGATTCCCCATTGCTTCAAACCAGCCTTCGGGATGTCCGGCGGGCAGTCTCCCGTACTTTGCCGCCGATGCGCCGATTTCACCGTAACCCCTGTGTACTTCGCGGATCCCGCCGTCACCATTGATGACGGTAACCTGCTCCGGCGTTTCCTGGAACCAGAGAATCGTTCCCTTGCTGCCGTAGATCCTGACACGAAGACTGTTGTCCGAGCCGATTGCAACCTGTGACGTCCAGTAGATGCCGGATGCGCCGTTCTCATATTCAACCAGAACGGAATCATTGTCATCCAGTACTCTGCCGGGAACGATCACATCCATCTTCGCCAGCACTTTCCTGATCTTCAAGCCCGTAAACGTGGCGACAGCGTTTTCCACATGCGTTCCCAGATCGCCCAGACAATTTACGCCGCCGGACTGCTTCGGATCGCATCTCCATTCACCCTGCTTTCCGCCGAAATCACCTTCTTTGGCGAGCCAGCCCTGCGGATATTCCGCCATGACCGTTCTGATGTCGCCCAGTTGCCCCGACCGGATATAGTCGCGAATGTATTTGGAAACCACATAGCCGACATAGGTGTAGGTAACCATAAATAACAGCCCTTTTTCATCAGCCAGCGTTCTTAAATCCGCAGCCTGCTCATAAGAAATGGTCACCGGCTTGTCGCAGGCCACATGAATGCCCGCATTCAAAAAGGTTTTGCAGATCTCATAATGAGAATGATTGGGCGTTACCACCACAACGAACTCGATTCCGTCCTCTCTCTTTGCTTCCAACTCCGCCATTTCGGTATAGGATGCATAGCATCTCTCCGGCGCCACGTTCAGTTCCGCCGCCATCTGCGCCGATTTCTCGGGATCTCTGGAAAATGCGCCGGCAACCAGTTGCGCATTTCCGTCCAATGCAAGCGACTTTCTGTGCGCATCCCCGATAAAAGCACCGGGACCGCCCCCGACCATACCGTATCTGATCCGTTCCATTTGACTACCTCCTTTATGATAAACGTTTACTGATTACACTCTGTTGTTGCTTCCAAAGAGCAGGAGTTTGTTTCTGACCACCTGCTTCATCGCTTCTATCTCATACGGCATGAGACCCGTCATTGTCTTCTCACCGGCTGCAAGACCCTTTTCGATCCCTGCCTTTCCGGCTTTGTCGATATCCGTAAAAATATTGATCTTGCAGACCCCTGCTTTGACCGCCTGCCTGAAATCATCATCCGCCAGACCGCTGCCGCCGTGCAGCACCAGCGGAAGTCCGGTTCGATCGGATATCGTTTGGATTCGTTCAAAATCCAATTTGGGCGGAAACCGATAATCCCCATGCGCATTGCCGACCGCAACCGCCAGCGAGTCGATACCGCATCTTGTCGCAAAGTCCTTCGCCTGATCGGGATCCGTATAAAAATCACTGGGCTTCGCCAGCTTTCCACTGCCTTCGTTGTCGCCGACATGCCCCAGTTCGCCTTCCACCGAAATCCCCATCGCATGGCAGATCTTCACCATTTCAGCCATGTTCCTGACATTATCCTCGTAAGCCGCCATGGAGCAGTCATACATGATTGAGGTAAAGCCCAGTTTGATCGCCTGCATGCACCGCTCAAAACTGAGACCGTGATCGAAATGGATGCAGACCGGAACCGAGGCTTCCTTCGCCATCGGAACCAGATAATTGGCGACCTCATCCAGTTCCATAAACGGCAGCAGCACCTCCGCATTTCCGACCATGACGGGGGCTCTGAGTTCTTCCGCAGTCTCGATGACCGCCTTTGCCATTTCCACATTCACCGTATTAAAGAAGCCGACGCCGTACCCCGCTTCTTTCGCGGGAAGCAGCACGTCATTCATATTTACAAGCATGCATCATTCTCCTTTTCCATTCTTCGCCCAACCGGCGCTGATTTTCTCCTCCAGTTCGGGAAACGTTTTCAGACCGCTCAGCGCATCATAAGCCGAAACGCAGCACGCACCCGTAGCGACCGCATACTGCATACATTTCTCAGGCGGACAGCCGTCCAGAACAGCGGTCAGGAAAGCGGCAATACTGGTATCTCCGGCACCGGTTCCCGACAAGATCCGTTCCGGCACATAACTTCTCTCGAAGCCGCTTTTGTCCGCCCATTCCGCAGCATTCAGTCCGATGCGTTTGCTGATGCTCTCCATGCGCTTCTCATCCGCCGTGCAGTAGTAGATGCCGGGCGCACCGCATTTGATCAGAAGGACGCCGACGCCCATCGACATGCATTGCTTCGCCAGCGGCACAACATCCCTTTCAAGATCCAGAACCTCTGTGAAATCGCCTGCGCCGGACAGTTCATTCAGTCTGTCATATTTGTCTCGGTCTATCATGTAGGTCAGTTCTTCCACGCTCGGAACGAAGAAATCCACAAAGGGCAGCGTTCGTTTCAAAATAGCGTTCCAGTCGGATCTGCCCGCCTCAGAGTTTGGATCCACCGCCGCCATATCCATACTGGTAGCTGCGCCGCACTCCCTTGCAAGCCGCATGATTTTCACAAGTTCCTTTCCGTTCTCTTCAAATACGCGCTTCATCAGCGGCGGGTAACCGAAATGGAACAGCGCGGTTTCTTCCAGGCGCTTTCGATCCAGATCCTCGGCACAGAAAGTATCATTTGCTCCGCTATGATGCAGGAAGATCCTGTCCACGCCAGGAATTGCCAGCACCACCGAATAGGACGTACTCTCGTCTTCTCTGACAATCAAGCCGTCCTGCGCGTCATATTTGCTGACAATCTCCTGTACCATACGTCCGAACGCATCATCGCCGATTTTGCCGGCAAGACTCACGTCCGCGCCGAGGATTTTCATTGCCAGTCCGGTATTCGCCACGGCTCCGCCCGTATGAATATCCGCTTTTCCAACGCCGGTCAGCTTCCCCGGGGACAGAAGGATTTGCATCTGTCCCGCGGCGCCGCCGGTGATTTCCGGCGTAATATCAACACAGATATGTCCCGCTGCCATCACCTTTTTTTTCATATTAAACCGTTCCCATCAGAAGTTTCATGACATAGAGTTCCAACGCTTCGAAGTCGCGGTTTTCGACACATTTCTTCTGAAAATCATAATCGAACCTCTCCACCTTATCCTCCAACATCTTGAACACGGCAAGGCTGGTCTCCAAGTGCTTATAACTGTCCTCATCTCCGGTGGTGCGCATTGCCTTGACATCCAGACCCACGTATTCGCCGCGCGAACCGTAGCCGTTTTCCTTTAATACCTTCACCTGATTGAAGGCGCTTCTTAAATTTTCAACGCCGAATGATTTGTCCTGATCGTAACGGATGCCGTTCTGATCATTCAAATGAACGGTCATCAACTTGCCCATCGCAAGGGCGAAGCCGATCTCGTGCGCCGGATCCAGGCCCGCAAGGACGGCGTGCGCGCTCTCCAGATTGCCGCCGACGCGGGAAGGATCGATCGTTGCCGCGGAAATCGCCATCACATGACCCATGGTTCCGCAAATGCTCCTGTCGATCGGCTCGTTGGGCTTCGGCTCGATGCAAATACGGATTTTGTTGTCGTAGGCAAGCATCTTATTGATGGCGTCCACCAGCGCATGCGTTGCCCAAACCGGAGATTTGCTCTCTGCGCAAAGCGTGCCTTCTCTTGCAAGCCACAGTACGATCATATCCGTTCCAAGTTCCTTCGCGATATCGATGGAACGGTAGGATCTCCACATTGCATATTCGCGATCCTCTTCCGAGGTGCTCATATATCCGCCGTCCATGGTATGGGGATCCATCCAGAGACGCGGCGCTACAAACTCCGCTTTCAGTCCGTACTTGTCCAGTTTCCGCTTCAACTCGCGGGCTTTCTCTTTGATTTCCTCCTCGGTATAATCGTTGATATTCGGAACCGCGTCGTCATCGTGGAACTGAATTGCAGAGAATCCGAGTTCCGCGAATTTCGCCAGTTTGGTGTCGAAATCAATCTCTTTTCTGGTTTCCGGTCCGTAGGAATCCGCGCCGGTATGTACGTTCCACGGTCCCACGGAAAATTTAAATTTGCTCATTTTATTTCTCCTTTCACAAAGCCCCTGACTGATGCCCGGCTTGCTGTGTCGTCATTTTTGTCCGACTGTTTGCCGTATATCCAAAATAACACATCCGGCAGGGACAATCTTGTATTAGTTTGCCCAAAAAACATGACAAATTTGCTGTTTCGGAATATAATAGGGGTAAGACAGATGGGAGGAACGGAGGATGCAGGACACGGAAGATCGGAAAAACGAATACGAAGTCGTTACGCACAACAAGAGCCAGTTCCATATCTTTCTGGTGAATATGCTGTATCGCACGACGCATACGCATAAGGATTATGAGATCAGTTGCATTCTGGACGGTGAAGTCAGCGTCATGGTCAAGGGCGCCATGCAGACCTTGCATGCCGGCGACTTCTTTCTCGTGAATCCATACGAAAGCCACCGGATGGAAGCCGCGGCTCCTTCCCTGATTCTGTCGCTCCAGATCTCGCCGGACTTCTTCCGCCCGTATTTTCCGGGCATCGAAAACATCGGTTTCTCCGATCCGTGGATTCGAACCGATCAAAAAGAGCGTTCCCTTTTTCATTGTATCTGTGAAATTGCCATGTCATGGTTTCGGCATGAAAAGTTTCACGAAATGCGCTGCATTCAGTTGATCAATCAGCTTTTTTATGATTTGTTCCTCAATTACGGTTATGTGCAGCAGGAAGAAAAGGATCTCGAACTTTCCCGTATGAAAGGCATGCGCATGCGCAAACTGATTCGCTACATTGACCTCCACTATACGGAAAAACTGCTGTTATCCGAACTGGCGGAACTTGAGAACCTCAGCCTGCACTACCTCTCGCACTTCTTCAGGGACAGTTTCGGCATGTCCTTTCAGGACTATCTCTCCCGTATCCGCTGCGAGCATGCCCGCCAACTGCTGCTTCTCTCCGACTATAAACTGCTCGATATCAGCATGAGCTGCGGCTTTTCGGATCCGAAATATTTCAACAAAGCCTTCCGAAAAATCTTTGGCTGTTCCCCGAAAGAATACCGCGCCAAATTCGAACAGGACGCCCTCTCCACACAGCAGGAATATCTCCTCACCACGCAGAAATTCCTCTCCGAAAAGACCGGTCTGATCCTCTTGGATCGCTATTACCGCACCCTGTGAAGAAGCAATCCGCGTACTTATCCTGTTATTTTTTTGCAAGATATTCGCTGGGACGTCTCAATACTCTGTCCGTGGCAATTGCCGCCGCACCGTAGAGTGTCGGATCAACCGCCAGCTCCGAGAACATGATTTTCACATTATCATGGAGTTCAGAGATCGTTCGCTGATTGACAATTTTATGAATCACAGGCAACATCAGATCCCGACCCGAAGCTAGAATATCGCCAATAACAATAATGTCAGGATTATATGCATTGATCAAAGTGACGCAGCCGTAGCCAATATAGGCAGCGATATCATTCACCAGATGAATTGCCGATCGTTTGCCCTGTCTTGCCATCTCAAAAACGGCGTCGCACGCATTTGCACGACTGCTGCGGGTTTTTTCGGAAAAGTCGGATATTTCGCTTTCAGCACGTTTTAACATCGCAGGCGCCGAACAATACAATTCCAGACATCCTCTGTTGCCGCACTCACACAGGGGGCCATGAAAGTCTATGCTGATATGCCCTATTTCGCTTGCTGTACCTTGCATTCCAAGCAGCAACTTACCATCACAGACAATCCCCGATCCTACTCCTTCACCCGTCAGGAAATACGCCAATGTATGAAGCGGTCTTCCATGATTTCCAAACCACCATTCGGCAAGCGCGCCTGCATTTGCATCCTGTTCGATAAAAACAGGTTTATCGAATTCATTCTTGAACTCTTCAACAAAATTAATGCTGTGCCAAATCTGCATGTGAGTTACCATGGCAATGCGGCCTTCATCGCGAAGATAGGGACCCGGAAGAGCCAAACCGATCGCAACGATATCCTCATATTGATTTAAAAGCTGCCTGATCTGCAGTTTCATCGAAGCGATCACTTCCCCGGTATCCTGAGTCAGTTCAAATGGCGTTACTTTTTGTGTATACAGTTTCCCCGAAATATCAAATACGCCTATGGCAAAAACATGACGACCAAACTTCACGCCAATCACACGCTTTTTCTCTGAATTCAATCGTAAACCGATGGAACGCCGATTCCCGTCGCCTGTAATCACTCCCACTTCCGATACGATCCCCATATCAATCAGAACTGCGACGATCTTTGTGATCGACGCCTGCGTCAGTCCGGTAATCTTTGCGATATCGGCTCTTGAACATACCTGCATTTGTTGCAGTATTCGTACAATTGCCGACCTGTTCATCTCAACGAGATCGTTATTATTGCTCCCCAATGCTTTCATTACTGCTCAAACTTCCTTCCGGCATTTTTATCTATTCATAAGCGCATCAATTTCATCAAGCGTGGGCATCACCCGCAAGGCGCCGTTTCTTGTCGTTATGACCGAAGCCGCGGCGTTTGCAAATAAAAGCATTTCTTTCAGATCATTTTCATTCAGACCGCGGATTCCTTTCGTTAGCAGGAAATGCAAAATACAGCCGCAAAAAGTATCTCCCGCACCGGTAGTCTCAATCGTCTGATCCTGGAGAAATGCCGGCGCCTCAACAATCAAACCGTCATCTTCCCTGCCGGCATCTTTATAATATGCAATACTTCCATTCTTGCCTGCCGAAACCGTAATCAGCGGAATATCGAAACGTTGTCTGATCTGCTTCACACCTTCGCCAAAGTCATCTTTACCGGTGAGCCAAACGATCTCATTATCTGAGATTTTCAGAAAATCGCAATACTTCATCCCTTCCAGAACCTGCTCCCTGGCATAATCGAGACTGCTCCAGAGCGGCGGACGCAAATTGGGATCAAAGGAAATAAGCGCTCCTGCATTCTTAGCCTCACGGACAGCACGAAGCGTCGCTTCGCGAACACCGGCATGAGTCATTGACAATGTTCCGAAATGAAAAATTTTTGTGTTTCTGATTACTTCTAAATTAAGATCGGCTTCCGTCAGCATCATATCTGCGCCGGGATTGCAATAAAACGAAAAGTCGCGATCGCCGTCTTCAAAAGTTTTGACAAAGGCAAGCGTAGTTCTTGAATCAGGATCCGAAATCACATTGTCGGTTCCGATTCCGAGATCGTCAAGAATCTCTATTAACTGATCGCCAAACATATCCTTTCCCACCTTGCCGACCATTGCAACACGATGTTCAAATCTTCGAAGCATCGCCAAAACGTTTCCCGGTGCGCCGCCGGGATTGGCCTCATAAAGCGTATTGTTCCTTTCAGTCACTCCGTTATTGGTCATATCCATCAGGAGTTCGCCCAAAGCAATGACATCATGTCTCTTTTCTGCCATAATCAATTCCTTGTTTCTTTTTTAAGAGCAGGGGGATGTCAAAATGCCCCTGCTCTTAACTTTCAACTTTCCACCAACAGTATTACTTCAAAAGTACCATACGACCGGGATCATTTGCAAATACTTCTTTTGCGTTATCCTTTGTTACTACGACGGGAGGAAGTTCATAAATCGCCACATCAATGACCCCGTTATTTGCAGTTACCTCTGTTGCCGGCATGCCGTTGCCTGCTTTCAGTGAATTGATAATTGCAACCGTCTCCTCGGTTGCAGGCGCTGTAGCCGAACCTTCTCTCTCGGATCCGCATCCAATCAGCATGGACACGCTCATCGCCGCTGCCATAAACAATGACATTACTTTCTTACCATTCATAAATAAATCCCTCTCTTTCTTTTGATTTTCATTCCAAAAACCATACCGCCGACCATAGTTGCAAATATCGTTCCAACGCCTCCGGACACTGCCGCACCTCCGATGAATACCGATGCGATCGCATCCATTTCCTATGAAGTTCCATCGGCGGGACCGGCTGCAGTTGACCTTCCTACAAAAAGGATTCCGGCAACCGCTGCAAGGAAAGACATGTTGACCATTGTCAGGAAATATGTTCTGCTCACATTTACACCCGAAAGCGCTGCCGCGCTCTTGTTACCGCCGACTGCATATACATGACGACCAAAAGCGGTATGCTGCGTCAGCGTATGATATACGATAACAAGCAAGAGCAGTATCAGTCCGGGGATAGGAAAGGATGTACCTTCTCTTCCGGAGCCGAAGAGCCATGTAAAATATCCAATGATTGCGCTGACTAATATTATTCTTGCCGCTACCGACCAGAACGGCGCTTTCTCTCCGGTAATTTCTCCCGAATGCTTGTATTTTTTCAGTTGTAAAACGATATAAATCAAAATGCCGATGATGCCGAGCATGAGTGTCGAATTATTCATTCCGGTAAAAGCAGGTCCCCACTCCGGCAAGTATCCGGATCCGAAAAACTTCAATTCCTGAGGTGCCGGAACGGAAATGGATCTTGATATCCAGATCACCCCGCCGCGAAAAATCATCATTCCGCCAAGTGTTGTAATAAATCCGGGAATCCCAAGTTTTGCCAGGAAAAAACCGTGAATGGTACCGGCTGCGATTCCGATTGCCAAAGCAACCAAAACGGCTGCCCACCAGGGGAGATGATAGTCTCTGGCGACAATTGCCATAACCATGCCCGCAAAACCCGCAACCGATCCAACTGACAGATCGATCTGACCGATAACGATTATAATCAGCATGCCCAGAGCAAGAATGAGCACATACGCATTTCCCGAAAGCAGATTCTGAAAGTTGGAAGATGTAAGCATTCTGCCCTCCGAAATGATGTTAAAGATAGTGATCAGTAAAATCAGCGCTACAACCATCGTATATTGGCGAAGGTCACCACCCAATACCTTTTTGATATATTTCATTTGTTCATCCTTCCTTTCTCATCATGATGCGGATGTGATCGTCATATTTTTCATAAGTGATTCCTGACTGGCATTTTCCCTTGAGATTTCTCCGGTGATTCTTCCTTCGAATATGGTATAGATTCGGTCTGCCATTCCCAGCAGTTCCGGTAATTCCGAAGATACGAGGATCACTGCTTTTCCTTTATCGGCAAGTTCATTGATCAACTTATAAATCTCATACTTGGCGCCCACATCAATTCCTCGTGTGGGTTCGTCAAGGATCAGCACATCCGGTTCAGTGAACATCCACTTTGCAAGAACCACCTTTTGCTGATTGCCTCCTGACAGGGTACTGACGCCTACATCAACTGTGGAAGCCTTGATCTTAAGTGATTTTCTGTATTTTTCCGTCTCTTGGAGTTCCTTGTCGGAATCCAGCAGGAACATCCCTTTTATTTTTTTAAGGCAAGCCGACACCACTGTGATTCTGATTAAACCCAGAAGATTCAGCCCCAGGTTTTTCCTGTCTTCTGGAACGTACGCGATTCCGTGACTGATTGCCGATGAAACGGAAGTCAGATTAACTTTTTTTCCTCTGATTTTTATCTGTCCGCTTTTATATTTTCCATAATTTCTGCCGAAAATCGACCGCATCAACTCGGTTCTTCCCGCGCCCATGAGTCCGGCGAAACCGACGATTTCCCCCGCTCTCACATTGAAAGTTGAGTTCTTACATACCATTCTCCCTTCCACCTCGGGATCTTCGACGCACCAGTTTTCCACCTCG
>CAZNCH010000011.1:0-39365 GCA_964571555.1 uncultured Lachnospiraceae bacterium
GTACACTCTTTCCCTACACGACGCTCTTCCGATCTGTGGTTCCGAAACGGCGGATGAGAGTTCCGGCGAACCCTCCATCATCATCAAGGTGAGTGATGAGCGCGAGGAAGCAGGCAGCCGTTCGGAGACGGCATCCGGTGCGGCGGCTTGGGAAGGTGCTGCGCAAGAGGAAGAGACGGCATCGAAAAGATTGCATTTTGTGGATGCCTTCGGTCAGGAATATGAGGTAGAAATTAACGATCGGATTGAAAAGAATCCCTATGATCCTGCCGGCTTTGAGAGAACCGGCGATCTGTTAAAATATGAGGATGAGCTTTTTACGTCCAGAATGGGAATCGACGTCTCGAAGTACCAGGGGGAGATCGACTGGAAAAGCGTGAGAGAAGCCGGAATCGAATTTGCCTTTCTTCGGATCGGGTACCGGGGGTACGGCGCGGCAGGCACGATCAATCTTGATCAGACTTTCCGGCAAAATATAGAGAGGGCGCAAAGAGAAGGCATAGATGTCGGCGTCTATTTCTTCGCACAGGCAATCAATGAGGAAGAAGCGGAGGAAGAAGCGAACTTTGTGATAAAACATCTGGCAGAGTATGAATTACAGCTGCCGGTAGTTTATGATCCGGAAAGTATTTTGGAGGTGGAAGCAAGAACCGACGATGTGACGGGGGAGCAATTCACCAGAAATACAATCGCGTTTTGCGAGGCGGTAAAAGCGGCGGGATATGCCCCGATGATATACTGCAATATGCTGTGGGAAGCGTACAATCTGGATCTGGAGGAATTGTCGGAATACCCGATCTGGTATGCGGATTATGAGGAATATCCTCAAACGCCATATCGTTACGAGTATTGGCAATACAGCAGTGAAGGAAAGGTCAGGGGAGTGACGGGGGAGACGGATCTGAACATCCAGTTCATCAGGAAGCAGGACATCGCGCCTTAGGCGTTTCTCTCAGGGTTGTTCGTCAGTCCGAGGATATAATCTACGGAAACGCGGTGATAGCCGGAGAGTTCAATCAGAATTTCGGTCGGAATGTCATGCTGACCGAGTTCGTAGCGGGAATAGGTGCGTTGGGAGACGTGCAGGTGGTCCGCAATCTCCTGCTGTGTTATTTTCTTATTCTCCCGAAGGGTTTTGATTCTGTCGAATACCACGCCGCTCACCGTTTCGTCAATGAAAGTGCTACGAAATTATTATAGGAAATCCCGCTGGAACAATCATTGATTAGACCGAAACGGACTAAAACATTTCAAACCGCACGCCATCGGTTTGAAAACAAGATAAAAGAAGCATCTTTCGGGGAGAGCGGAAACAAAACGTTGCAGACGGAACGGGGCAGGCAAGCCGTTTGCCACGCGGCGGGAATTGTTGTAAAATCTATCTTGAATTGTTGTGTTTTAAGACTTTTGCAGAGATCGGATTCCGATGTGAATCCTTGCGCCGACGAGGAAATCGGTTGTTGGCGAGGATTGCATGTGAAGGATGCATGGGTCGATTCGTAGGTGAGGGACATGCGCGAAAAGATCGAAATGCCACAGCCCGCAAAACAAATTATCGATACGCTGACAGGCGCCGGGTATGAGGCATACGCGGTGGGCGGCTGCGTGCGGGATTCTCTGCTTGGACGGAGTCCTGAGGACTGGGACGTTACGACCTCGGCAAAGCCCGAAGCGGTAAAGGCATTGTTTCGGCGCACCGTGGATACAGGTTTGCAACACGGCACTGTGACGGTGATGTTTGGCAAGATCGGCTATGAGGTCACGACATATCGGATTGACGGGGCGTATGAGGACAACCGCCATCCCAAGGAAGTCGTTTTTGTAACGCGGCTGGTGGAAGATTTGAAACGCAGAGATTTCACGATCAACGCGATGGCATATAACGATCGAACCGGCGTGGTAGATGCGTTCGACGGGCTAGCGGATCTTGCGAACGGTATCATTCGTGCCGTCGGGAATCCTTATGATCGCTTTGGCGAAGATGCGCTTCGCATTATGCGGGCGGTGCGGTTCTCTGCGCAGTTGGGCTTTGAAATCGAAGCGCGGACGGCGGAAGCGATCATCGCATTCAGGGAGAACCTGCGAGAGGTCAGCGCGGAGCGGATCCGCGTAGAACTGGAGAAACTTGTCTGTTCCAAGTTCCCCGTGAAAATCATGGACGCTTACCGTTACGGCATCACAGGAGTGATTCTGCCGGAATTCGACGCGCTGCCGGAAAAAGACCGACAGGAGATCGCCGCCCGTTTGCAGAGGGCTGCGGATCAACAGAGAGAAGCAGGTGAAGTCTCGCACCGATATCTCTGTCTGGCGCTGCTTCTGCATCCGCTCGGAGACCGTAAGGCAAAAGCGGTTCTTCGCCGGTTGAAATATGACAATGCGACGATTCATAGCGTATCCGTCCTGGTGCGGGATGCGGAAGAGGCGATCGAGCTGACGCCAAAGAATGTGAGATACGGTATTGTGCAGACAGGGGAAGACCTGATGCCGCTGTTGTTTTCGCTCAAGCGGATCATCGGAACGCAGGATGCGTCCTATCTTGCCGCATGGGAAGCCGAATACAGACGTATTCTTGTTGAGGGAGACTGCCTGTATTTAAAGGATCTGGCGGTAACGGGAGCGGATCTCATTGCGCTTGGTATGGTCCCCGGCAAGGAACTCGGGGAGACGCTGCAGAAATTGCTCGCCGCTGTACTCGAGGATCCGGGCAGGAATCAGAAAGAAATATTGTTGGCGGATTTCATGCAGGATTCCGTTTGAACCGAAACCGGATGGAAACCGGTTGTTTTGTGAAAGATCCGAGAAGCCGGAGAAGGCGTGATCCGGCGCGGAGGAAATAGATGAAAAAAGTGCTCGTGCCGATCGTTTGTATTTTGCTTCTTTCGATTCTGGCAGTCTATTTGATTACAACCGCATATCAGAAACGGAATGGATCCGTATCGGGTGAGAGCGTTGAAACCGAGGAACTGGTCAGTCTGGATGATCTGATCGCGACCGATACCGTGCTTCTGGCAGGGAAGGATCTGACCGCAAAGAAACTGACCATCCGTCCGCTTGGGGACAGAGCGGAATATGAACTGATTTATGACGGCACGGTTCCGTTTACCAATAAGTACGGGAACGCGATTACGGTAGAAGAGATTCCGGCAGGCGAGATTCTGGAAATCACCTATTCGAAGCACAGCGGCGTGATCCGCTCCGTACAGGTGAGCGATGAGAACTGGACGCTCGAAGATGTGACGGATTTCGAGGTGAATGAGAAGAAAAAGATGATCACACTGCTGGGCGACGCCTATCAGTTTGACGACAATATCGCAATTTTTGCTTCGGATGCGCCCGCGGCACTCATGGATCTGAATGAGATGGATACGATTACCGTCAAAGGCTTTCAGCGGAAGGTCTGCTCTCTGATTGTCAAGCGGGGGCACGGATACTTAAGGATCAGGAACGATACCTATTTCGTCGGCGGCTGGATCGAAGTCGGGCAGAAAATCATTCGACGGATTACGGAAGACATGCTGCTTCCGGTTCCGGAGGGCTCTTATACGGTCAAAGTATCCAATCGCGGCTATGCCGGCACGGAGAAGGTAACGGTAAAGCGTGATGAGGAAACGGTGCTTGATCTGGCGGGGATCAAGGTGGAGGAAGTTGCAATCTGTCATGTGCAGTTCAAACTGACGCCGAGTTATGCGCAACTTTATGTTGATGATGAAATTACGGATTATGAGGAGCGCGTGCCGCTTGAATTCGGAACACACAGGATTCGAGTGGAGGCGGCGGGCTATCAGACGGTGAACAGCAGCGTCAAGGTTGGCAATCAATATGCAAACATAGAGATCGCGCTGGATCCTGTCGATGAGGATGCAACAGAAGACGCAAAAGATAAGACGCCGGGCGGCGCGGAAAACCAAACGGAAGGCGTGCCGACGGGACTGACCTCGGGTAATGATGTTGCATCCGCAACAACAACCCCGACGCCCTCGGATGCCGATCATGCTGCCGTCGGCGGCAGCAGAAAGATTTATGTGGAAGCGCCGGTCGGTGCGGAAGTCTATTTGGATGGAAACTATATCGGAGTGGCTCCGGTGAATGTGAACAAAGTTACGGGCAGCCATACGATCACGCTGAGCAAGAGTGGATCGGTAACCAAAAGTTATACGATCTATGTGGAAAGCGACGACAGAGATGTGACCTTATCTTTCTCTGATCTCTTACCGGAAGGCGGCAATTAGGATGCAATTGAAGAATACATGGAAAAACAGTGAGAACCGAATTGCGGTATTTGCCTTCTTTGTAGCAATGGTTGTTGCCTGCAGTCCGTTGATTACGAAACTTTGTATCAACGGATATGACATGGAGTACCATCTTCTGCGGATT
The DNA here is from genome assembly GCA_964571555.1 of uncultured Lachnospiraceae bacterium. Lineage (GTDB taxonomy): Bacteria > Bacillota > Clostridia > Lachnospirales > Lachnospiraceae > UBA2868. Next base: position 4,375 of record CAZNCH010000011.1, read on the forward strand.
GAGAGTTTGAAAGAGGCAATCCTGATCGGCCGTCCCTTTTCCAGAATCAATGTGCTTTTCTTCGGCGGCGCAGGCTATGCAAGTTCGATGTTCTATCCGGATTTTCTGCTTTATATTCCGGCGATTCTGCGCGCATGCGGAGTAGGAATTAACGCAAGTTATCATATTTTTGCTGCGACCTGCTTCTGTCTCATTTATCTTACCGCCTACTACTGCGCGAAGAAAATGACGGGATCGGTTTATGCTTCCGTTATGGCAGCCGTTTTTATGGTTTTAAGCCCCTATCTGCTCGGCGACGTGCTGGTTCGTGCCGCAGTCGGAGAATACACGGCGTTTATCTTCCTGCCGTTCGTGATTTGCGGAGTCTATAATGTGATTTATGAAGAGATGAGCCGACCGCAGGTCCTTGCGATCGGGTTTGGCGGCGTGCTGCTCTGCCACGCCAATACCATGCTTTTCTGTCTCCTCTTTGCGGCGGTCGCCTTTCTGATTAAGTGGAAAACTTTCCGGAATCGTAAAGTCCTCGGCAGGCTGTTTGCAACCGCGGGTCTTACGGCGGCGCTCACGATGAACTATTGGCTGCCGATGCTTGAAATGATGTTTACCACGCCGCTGTATGTAAATGATCCATGGATTACACTGGAGCAGACGGCGTTGCAGTTTCGAGAGGTCTTTTCGCAAAATTTCCCATCTCTTGGCTTCCTGCTGGTCGTCGTGGCGCTGTTCCGAATTCTTGTAAAGAAAAACCCACAGAATCGGGCATTGCTGGGATTTGCGGACTGGTTGCTCATCGGGGGAGGGATCTTTGCGTTTCTGGCAACGGATCTTGTACCGTGGGCGCGGCTGAATGCTTATCTGTCCTTTGTTCAGTTTCCGTGGCGGTTCTTCGTGCCCGCTTCCGCCATGCTTGCCTTTGCGGATGCGATCATTCTGTATTGCTTCATCAAGGCGTCGCTTGAGCCGTTGATGCAGGGCAGTCAGCGCGTGATCTGCATCCTCGTTCTGGTAGTGGCAGCGGCGCTTTCTTTCAGTTTTATTTCCAAAGCGGAGATCCGATATTATGATTTTTCCGACGATTATTATACCCACAAGCCGTTTACGGCAAATGTGATCGCGGGAGAGTGGCTTCCCAAGACGGTAAAAGATCGAGATCTTCTCGTGAAGGAAAGTGATGTTCTGCGTGCGGATACGGGCGAAGCCCTTCCCTTTGCCCGCGTGAAGAATACGATCGAGGCGGATTTGCAGAAAAAGTGCGGCTATGTGGACGTGCCTTTGCTCTATTATCGCGGTTATGCCGCGGTTATGACAGAGGAAACGGGGGCGCAGACAAAACTAAATGTTTCTGCCGGCGAAAACGGGCTGTGCCGAGTTGAGACAAACAATCTGACAGGGAAACTGCGTGTCAGATACGAGGGAACAAAATTACAGCATTTTGCCTTCGCCGTCAGCCTGCTTGCGGCGGTCGGTATCCTTGCAGTCGCATTGCTGCATTGCAGAAAAGAAACAGGCGGAAACGAAACAGTTAACCGCACCGGAAATATGAAATCATGACAGGAGCGTACGAAGATGAAAATTGTAGTATTGGCAGGAGGAATCAGCACGGAACGGGATGTTTCCCTGATGAGCGGAGCAAGAATTTACAGGGCATTAAAGGAAAACGGACATCAGGTGATGCTGCTCGATGTGTTTCTGGGCTATGAAGGCGATCTGAAAGAGGCCTTCGCGCCGGAGATCGACTGGGCAAAGCAGGTTGCCCCGGTGCAGGAAGTCGCGCCGGATATCGCAAAGGTCAAAGCATCCAGAGGCGATCAGAGCAATACGCTTTTCGGTCCGAATGTCATCGAGATCTGCAAGCAGGCGGATCTCGTCTTTCTGGGGCTGCACGGCGACTGCGGCGAGAACGGCAAGATTCAGGCGGCGTTCGATCTGTTTGATATCAAATACACGGGAACGGACTCGCTCAGTTCCGCTTTGGCGATGGATAAGGAACTGACTAAAATGATTTTCACAAGAAAGGGTGTGAATACGCCGGAATCATATCTGCTCGAAAGCCCGCAGGATCCGAGGGAGCCGAAACTTCCCTGTGTGGTGAAAATCTGCTCCGGCGGTTCGAGCATCGGCGTTTATATCGCAAGAACCAAAGAGGAATATAAAAGCGCTGTGAAAGAAGCGTTCGGTTATGAGGGGAAGGTGCTGGTCGAGGACTATATTGCGGGCAGAGAACTGACGGACTGCGTGATCGAGGGAGAACCCCTGCCGGTTGCCGAGATCGTGCCGCTGACGGGCTTTTACGATTACAGGAACAAATACCAGGCGGGTGCTGCGACGGAGATCTGTCCGGCGGAATTGCCCGACGAGGTGACAAAGCGGGTGCAGGAGATGGCGGTGGCTGCTTATCATGCACTGGGGATCAAAACGTACGCCAGAATGGATTTTATTCTGAGCAATGAGGGTGAAATCTACTGTCTGGAAGCGAATACGCTGCCGGGTATGACGCCGTTGAGTCTGGTGCCGCAGGAGGCGGCGGCAATGGGAATCGGGTTCAACGACCTCTGTGAGCGGATTGTGGAAATTTCGCTGAAAAAGTATCGTTGAGTGATTTCCGGAAGCAGCGGATGGAACAGAATAGGAGCGCACGGAACATACGAAGATGAGAGAACTGACACTTGAGAAAATTGCGCATGCGGTTGGCGGCGCATTGTACAAATACAAACTGGATACGGATGAGAACGTGACGGCGACGTCTGTCGTACTCGATTCGAGGAAGGCGGAGCAAGGCGGCGTATTCATTGCCACCAGAGGTGCGAGGGTGGACGGACATTCCTTTATTCCGCAGGTGTGGGAGCAGGGCGTCCTCTGTGTGATCACGGAGGAGAATCTTCAGAATTCCGCCTTTTGTCCTGCAGGCGTCCGCGGCAATTATATTGTGGTACGGGACAGTTTTCAGGCATTGAAGGATCTGGCGACCTTCTACCGTAGCGTGATGCCGCTCCCAATCGTCGGGATCACGGGCTCCGTCGGGAAGACGAGCACCAAGGAAATGATTGCATCGGTGCTCTCCGTGCGCTATCGTGTCCGTAAGACGGAAGGGAATTTCAATAATGAGGTCGGTGTGCCGCTGACATTGTTCAGCCTTCGCGAGGAAGACGAGGTCGGCATACTCGAAATGGGCATCAGCACTTTCGGTGAGATGACAAGGCTCACGGAGATGGTGCGTCCGGATCTGTGTGTAATTACGAACATCGGACCCTGCCATCTGGAGTTCCTGCATGATCTGGATGGCGTACTGCGCGCGAAAACGGAGATTTTTAAGGCAAGGAATCCGGAAGGAGCGGTCATTCTCAACGGAAACGATACACGGCTTTCCGCCATTGCGGATGTGGACGGAACGAAGCCGGTCTTCTTCGGCACCAAGCAGGAAAACGAGAAACCGGATGCTGCGTTAAAGGATACGGAACTCGCCGTCTATGCTACGAACCTTGTCAGTTTCGGACTGGAGGGAACGGGTTGTATGATCCATACGCCGAAGGGGGATTTTCCGGTACGGGTACCGCTTCCGGGCGTGCATACGGTTGAGAATGCTTTGGCGGCGACGGCGGTCGGACTGGCGCTTGACATGACGCTGCCGGAGATCCGCAAGGGAATTGAAAACGTGGAGGGGATGCGCGGCAGACTGCACCTCATCCATACCGAGAATTATTTGCTTCTGGACGACTGCTATAATGCGAATCCGAAAGCCGTGCGTTCCGCGTTGGATCTGTTGAAAAACGCGACCGGACGTAAGGTTGCAATTCTGGGCGACATGTTCGAGTTGGGTGCGCAGAGCGAAGAAATGCATGCGGAGGTCGGCGCTTATGCCGCGGGCATGGTGGATGTTCTGGTCTGCTGCGGCACACTCTCCGAGTACATGTACAAGGCGGCAGTTGCAAAAGAACAGAGGGCTTACTGGTTTAAATCCAGAGAGGAAATGCTGGACGCGCTTTTGGGAGATGCGAAGATCCTGCGCGACGGCATTCTGGAACGGGGAGACAACATCCTCATCAAAGCGTCGCACGGGATGGGGTTCGATCGTGTTGTAGAAGCCCTGCAGGCGCAGAGGGGTTAAAGGATGTCTAGTTCTTGCTGACTGCAGGACTTAAATAAGCAACTTGAAGCATTTTGGCGTCGCTTGTAGTGACCGTGCTTAAGATGATATTGCCGGAATCTGATCTCCAGATTTCGGCTTCGTTATTTACGCCCGGCGTCGTCTCCGTCGGCTCGCCGTGGATCGTCTTGATCTCGTTGTGGAGCCTGTTGAAGAGGATCCGAATCTCCGCGGCGTTATCGCAACTGTATGTCCATGCGATATTTTGCAGTACGCCGTCTTTGTCGTACATGTATTTGACGGTGCCGTCTTTCTCCAGATAGTTCCTGTCATAGGTATAGGTGGTGCCTTCGTAAATGGAAGGATAACTCTCGTAGCCCTCGCCCTCTTTGGCGAGCATATCTTCCAGCGTGTGCTCCAGCGTCAGCGCCGTGAACGGAACGGCTTCCTTCTCCGCCGTCTTGTTCCCGCAGCCGGTCAATGCAAGCAGAAAGAGTGTCGACAGAAGGATGGAGATCAGACGGTAGGGACGGCAAATCGCCGGCTCCCGAGAGGACAGAACGGTTCGCGGCATGATTTTTACATTGAAATTCATAAGGTTCTTCTTTCCGCAGTTTTAGGGTTCAGAACTGTTGTCTGGAAAACTGCTTGGGTGTAATTCCTTTGTATTTGCTAAAGGTTTTGATGAAGTAACTTTCGTCGTTGAAGCCGCAGGAAATCGCAACTTCCTTGATCGAAATATCCTTGGTGGAGAGCATTTCGCAGGCACTCTCGATGCGGTAATAGTTGAGATAATCGATCGGTGTGCGCTCCGTCATTCCGTGGAAATAGCGGCAGAAATATTTCGGGTTCATGCCCGCGATCTTCGCCAGTTCATTGAGCGTCACATTGCTGCCGTAGTGCTCGGAGATATAGGCGAGCACCTCTTTCATGGAGTTTAAGCGCTCTCCCGCTTTCAATCCCGCGCCGGTTTCCTCATAGAGGTGTTCGTTCAAGATCGTTCCGATCAACTGATAAAGGCAGGCCTGCGTCATGAATTCGAAACCCGTGCTCCTGCCGGAGAGCGCGCTTTCCAACGCTTCCATGATGGGAAGAATCTTGGCGCTCTTTCGCGAGAGAAGCGGTGTGATGCTGATCTTATGGTTCAGAATATCATGGATGGACGCCGCGCAGGCATGGTTGTCCTTGAGCAGCATGTTCAGGTCGAAGACGATGCAGTCGTAGATGCAGCTTTCCGGAATTCCGCCGTGCAGACTGCCGTCGGTAATAAAAATGACGTCACCTGCATGGCAGTCGTAGACCACATTGTTCAGTGTCAGGTGAAAATCGCCCGATATAATGTGCATCAGTTCCTGCTGCGTATGCCAGTGATGCGTCATGTGATAGCGCGGCGACTGCGGCGTCTGATGGTAGTAAGCAATGGGAAAATTAAAGGTTCCCTGCATTCTGCGCTCTTTGTAGTCGAGAAATTTCATGTCCTGACCTCCATGTTCCAAGGCGGAAACTGCAAGACAAACAGGTGAATTAATTACTATTTTTTTACCATTATAACACTTTTGTTTTATCTGTAAACTACCTATAATGAAGACAGAGCAAAACGTTTCGCGCAAAGGAGGAGATACTATGGCAAGAAACAGATATATCGGTGATTATCCGGTCATCGGAATCAGACCGATCATTGACGGAAGAAGAGGACCGCTGAAGGTTCGTGAATCTTTGGAAGAGCAAACGATGAACATGGCGAAGTCCGCGAAGAAACTTTTCGAAGAGAACTTAAAGTATTCAAACGGCGAGCCCGTGAAAGTGGTGATTGCCGATACAACGATCGGACGCGTGACGGAGTCCGCAGCCTGTGAGGCGAAATTCAGAAAAGAGGGCGTTGCGATTACCTTATCCGTGACGCCGTGCTGGTGCTACGGTTCGGAGACCATGGATATGAACCCGCTGACGATCAAGGGCGTTTGGGGCTTGAATGCAACGGAGCGACCGGGAGCGGTTTATCTTGCATCCGTGCTGGCAACGTACGCGCAGAAAGGTCTGCCTGCGTTCGGTATTTACGGGAAAGATGTGCAGGAAGCGGATGATACCGTGATCCCGGAGGATGTGAAGGCGAAGTTGCTGCGATTCGCTCGTGCAGCGGTTGCGGCGGCGTCCATGAGAGACAAATCCTACTTGCAGATCGGCTCCCAGTGTATGGGCATCGGCGGCTCCATCATCAACCAGGATTTCTTCGAAGAATATCTTGGGATGCGCGTAGAGTCCGTGGATGAGGTCGAGATCCTTCGTCGGATCGAGGAACACATCTACAGCGAGGAAGATTTCCAAAAGGCGCTTGCATGGATCAAGAAATACTGCAAAGAGGGCTACGACAAGAACCCCGATTTCGTGAAGAAGACGGATGAGCAGAAGGAAAAGGATTGGGAATTCACTGCGAAGATGGCGGTGATCATCGAAGACCTCTATCAGGGCAATTCGAATCTTCCCGCGGGCTGCGAGGAAGAAGCGGTTGGCCACAACGCGTTATGCGGCGGCTTCCAGGGACAGAGACAGTGGACCGATCATTGGCCGAACTGCGATTTCCCCGAGGCGATTCTGAATACGTCCTTTGACTGGAACGGAGCCAGAGAGCCGTTCGTTCTGGCAACCGAGAACGATACGTTAAACGGCGTTTCCATGATGTTCATGAAACTGCTGACGAACCGTGCGCAGATGTTTGCGGATGTGCGTACTTACTGGAGTACGGACGCCGTAAAGCGTGTGACGGGATATGAGATTGAAGGACATGCGAAGGATGCGGACGGTTTCATTCACCTCATCAATTCCGGCGCGTGCTGTCTGGATGCCTGCGGCGAGGTCAAAGATGCGGACGGCAACGCCGTGATGAAGGAGTGGTATGACGTGACCGAGCAGGACATCGAGACCATGATGGCGGCAACCGAGTGGTGTCCCGCAGACAACGGATATTTCCGCGGCGCCGGCTATTCCGGAAGATTCCTGACCAGAGCGGAGATGCCTGCCACCATGATTCGCCTGAATCTGATCAAGAATTTGGGTCCGGTACTGCAGATTGCGGAAGGCTGGACGGTGAACCTGCCGGATGAGGTTTCGGACGTGCTCTGGAAGAGAACCGACTATACCTGGCCTTGTACCTGGTTCGCACCAAGAACGGACGGCAAGGAAGGCTCTCCGTTCAGGAATGCTTACGATATGATGAACAACTGGGGCGCGAACCACGGCGCGATCAGTTACGGTCACATCGGCGCAGACTTAATCACCATGTGTTCGATGCTCAGAATTCCGGTTGCAATGCATAATGTCCCGCTTGGCGACATCTATCGTCCGGCAGCATGGGGGGCGTTCGGAACCGACAAGGAGGGTCAGGACTACAGAGCGTGCGCAGCATACGGACCGCTGTATAAGACGATCAGATAAGATCGGAGCGTATGATTTTCACAGAGATGAGGATCTGATTTCGGAAGTACAGACCGGAAATGATATACAGGCGGATCAGAAAACGCTTGCGGTTTTCGATCCGCTTGTTATAATGGAAGAAGATAGGGCGAAGCGTTTCGCTATATTTTCGGAAATCATTTTCAGACAGTTTTGAGAGAGATTTTGAGAGTTCATAAAGGAGTAGACAGACATGCCGGCAACCATTCGTGACATCAAAGAGAAAACCGGATTATCCCTTGCCACCATTTCGAAATATATCAATGGGGGCAATGTGCTTCCGGAGAACAGAATTAAGATTGAGGCTGCCATTCGGGAACTTCATTATGAAGTGAACGAAATTGCAAGAGGGCTGGTGACGAATAAGACCAATACGGTGGGCGTCGTGGTTTACAGTATCGAGAGTCCGTTCAGCGGACAGATCATGCATTATGTCGGGGAGAACTTAAGGAAGAACGGCTACGGCATGCTGATCTGCGATTCCTGCAATGATGAGGAGTTGGAACGGAAGAACGTGAAATATCTGCTCGGCAAAAAGGTGGACGGGATTATAGTGCTTCCGGTTTCGAATCAGGCGGCATTTTTAAAGCCTGCCGTGAATCAGGGCGTTCCGATCGTTCTTCTGGATCGCGCACTTTCCGACGGCGTCTTTGACTGCGTGAAGATAGACAACCGCATGGCTGTGGTCAGGGCGATGAACACGTTTCTTCGCAACAACCACAAGAAGATTGCGGTTATCGCGTCCGAACGGGAATATACCGGCAGAGAGAGATACAACGGCTTCATGGAAGCAATGCAGCAGGCGGGGCTTCCGGTGCCGAAAGAATACCAGAAAAGGGGAACACACTCTCTCGCAACGGGTTATAAGAACATGAAGGAACTGCTTGAGTTGGAAGACCGACCGACGGCAGTGTTTATAGATAATTACGAGAATATGCTCGGGGCAATGATGGCAGTGAACGAGTCCGGCTTCAAGTGTCCGGATGATATTTCGATGCTGGGCTTCGATGACCAGGTGATCTTCCATCTGATTGAACCCCCGATCTATATGGTGGAGCAGCCGCTGCGACAGATGGGCGAGAAAGTGGTGGAGATTCTGCTCCAGCGAATCAGGAGCGACGGAGATTCTCATCCGATGGAGATTTCGCTCAGCACGACTCTGCACGAGGGCGGTTCCATCAAGAAGTTGTAACGTTATCGGTTGGCGCGGGCGTGCTGTGATTTCAAGCGGCGTCCTCGGGCTGCGGGAAAAGGAGAGATCGTTTTAAGCGCTGCCGCCTGTGTGTGGTGCAAATATGCCGCGGCAATCAGGATAAAAGAGACGTTTTGCTTTAACGGTGCTAACGCGTCGCGGTTTCAAGCGGCATTCTCGGGTTGCGGGAAAAAGAGAGATCGTTTTAAGCGCTGCCGCCTGCGTGCCGGTGCTAATGCGCTGCGGTTATGGGATAAAAGGGGCGTTAATAGGATAAAAGAGGTGTTTTCGGTTTAACGGTGCGGGAAAGTTGCGTTTTCGACGGTGTGATCAGCTCGTGAAAGGCGGAATGAACGGAGAATTCCGGCGCAGAGCGAAACGTTTCACTTTTTCGTTGACAAATAAAAATCGTAAGAATATAATGAACATGAGTTGCGGGATTCCGAGAGGACGCCAAGGGTACGCAACCTATTTTTTAAAGACAGAGCGAAACGTTTCGCCCGAGAGGCAGGATGATGGCGCAGTTACTGGGAATTGACATCGGAACAAGTGCATGCAAGGTTGCGGTATTTGATGAGGACGGAAGCGTTCTTGCGCAGAGCAATCAGCCTTATGAAGTATATTATCCGAAACGCGGCTGGGTCGAGCAGGATCCGGAAGAATGGTGGAACGCAATCTGCAAAGGCATTCATGAGGTGCTTGCGGCGGGATCGGTGGACGTCTCCGGAATTGCGGGGATCGGAGTAGACGGACAGAGTTGGTCGGCAATTCCTGTTGACAGTGAAGGTAAGGTACTTGCGAAGACGCCGATTTGGATGGATACCAGAGCCAGAGACCTCTGCGAGGAGATCAAGGCGTCTGTCGGAGCGGATGAAATCTTCGCGGTTGCGGGGAACGACTTTCTTCCTTCTTACACGACGCCGAAGATGATTTGGTTCAAACGGAAACTGCCGGAAGTATATCGTAAGACTGCATATTTCCTGCAGAGCAACAGTTTTATCGTATATCGGCTGACAGGAAGGTTCTCGCAGGATCTTTCCCAGGGGTACGGCATTCATTTCTTCAATATGAAGACTTTATCCTACGACAAAGCGCTTGCAGAAGCAATGGGACTTCGTACCGACCTCGTGCCGGAGCTTTTCGGCTGCGATGAGGTGGTTGGAACGGTGAGCGCGCAGGCGGCAGCGTTGACGGGGCTGAGGGAAGGTATTCCGGTTGTTGCCGGAGGCTTGGATGCGGCGTGCGGAACGCTCGGCGCCGGTGTCTATGAAGTCGGACAGACACAGGAGCAAGGCGGGCAGGCGGGCGGAATGAGCATCTGCACGGATCGTGCGCTGGCGCATAAGGAACTGATTCTTTCCGCACATGTGGTTCCGGGGAAGTGGCTGCTGCAGGGCGGAAGTGTCGGTGGCGGCGGAACGCTTCGGTGGTTCAGGGAGCAGTTCGGCGCACAAATGAGTTTTGATCAACTGACCGAAGAGGCGGGCAAGGTGTCCGCAGGCTCTGACGGCGTGATTTTTCTTCCCTATATGGCGGGTGAGCGCTCGCCGATCTGGAATCCGGATGCAAAGGGCGTTTTCTACGGAATCGGTTTTGACAAGACCAGAGGGCATTTGATTCGGGCGATCCTTGAGGGCGTAGCCTTTTCTCTGCAGCACAATCTGACTACGGCAGCAGAAACGGGCGCCGAGGTTTCGGTGCTGAATGCGATGGGCGGCGCGTCCAATTCTGTTCTGTGGACGCAGATCAAGGCGGACGTAACGGGAAGGACGATTCAGGTTCCGACTTCCGATACGGCAACCACACTTGGCGCAGCTATCCTTGCCGGCGTCGGTGCCGGCATCTATCGAGACTATGAAGATGCGGTGAAGAAGACCATCGTCATTACGAGAGTGCAGGAACCGAATCCGAAGAACCGCGAACTCTATCGGCGCGCCTTTGAGCGTTATTTGCGATTGAGTGAAATGCTGACCCCGATGTTCCCGGATGATTTGTAGAGAAGTGAAATCAGGCAGCGCAGACGATACCGAAGCGATCCGAAACCCAAGTCCCCCGAAATAAAAGAGTTCGGTGACAAAGACAATCCAAAATGGAAACATCTTCAATGAAGAAGATTGAGATCAGGGCGATTTGAGATAGAGTTGATCGGGAGGTCGGAGATCGATGCAATCAGGGAAAGAAGCGGTTTTATTTTAATGAATACTTTAGTGAATACACGGAAGCAAAAGATGGAGCAGGAGGAGTTGTTATGAAAGCCGGTGTAGTACATGCCATGAACGATATCCGCTATGAGGAAATTGAGGCGCCGAAGGCGGAGCCGGGCAAGGTTCTGATCAAAGTAAAATATACGGGGATTTGCGGATCGGATATTCCGCGTGTGAACGGAGACGCCTGTCATTACTTTCCGAATGTTTTAGGTCATGAGTTTTCGGGTACGGTGGCGGAGGTCGGCGAGGGCGTAACGAGTCTTCGGATTGGCGACCGCGTTGCGGGCGTACCCCTGGTGCCCTGCTTGAAATGTGAAGATTGCCAGAAAGGGAATTATTCCCTTTGCAAACATTATAGTTTTATCGGTTCCAGAGAATTCGGTTCCTTTGCGGAATACGTATCGGTTCCCGAGAAAAACGCAGTGAAATTTGATCCCGAAGTCGGCTTTGAACAAGGTGCGTTCTTCGAGCCCACCACGGTAGCGCTTCACGGTCTGCGCAGAGTGGATTACAAGGGCGGGAAGAACGTTGCGGTTCTGGGCGGCGGCACGATCGGTCTGTTGACGGCGCAGTGGGCAAGAATCTTCGGTGCGAAGTCGGTTACCGTCTTCGACATTCTGGATGAGAGACTTGATCTGGCGAAGCGATTGGGCGTCACTTACGGTGTCAACACTACGCGGGAGAACTGTATGGACGAAGTGAAGCGGATCACCGACGGCAAAGGCTTTGACTATGTTTATGAAACCGCAGGGAACACCGTTACGATGAAAACGGCATTTTCCCTTGCAGCGAACAAGGCGCAGGTTTGCTTCATCGGTACGCCGACGAAAGAACTATCCTTTTCTGTCGACGAGTGGGAGAATATCAACCGGAAAGAGTTCATCCTGACAGGTTCGTGGATGAGTTATTCCGCGCCTTTCCCTGGCGACGAATGGGAACTGGCGGCGAAGTATTATAAGACGGGAGAATTGAAGTTCGACGAGTCTTTCATCTTCAAAATCATCCCGCTTTCGAAGATTGCCGATGCGTTTGAACTGTTCAAAACGCCCGGCGCGGTCAAGGGCAAGATTCTGATCGATTCCGAGCAGTAAAGGATCTGCGGGCTCCGGCATTTGGAATGTTTCCCCGGGATGCAGAGGATGAGAATCCGTTTGGAAAAGGTTGTCTTAGCCTGCTGAGATGAGATTACAAATGCGGCGGGCAGATTTGAGATAAGAACGGGATTCCCGTAATTATAAAGAGTGAATAGAATTTGGAGTAGGAGGAAGAAAAATGGCAGTAGATCCCAAGTTAGTACCACAGATTACCTTAAACAACGGTACCAAAGTGCCCTGCATCGGAATGGGAACTTTCGGTTCGGATCGGTTTTCCGCGGAGCAGGTATCCAATGCGGTCGCAGGCGCGATTCGTGCCGGCTATCGTATGTTCGACTGCGCGTCCTGTTACGGAAATGAAGATCAAATCGGTGAAGTGTTCCGCAATGCGTTTGATGAGGGCATTGTGAAGAGAGAGGATCTCTTCATTATGACCAAAGTATGGAATGACCAGCACAGAGAAGTGGAAAAGGCATGCACGAAATCCATCAAGGATCTGCAGGCGGATTACGTGGATCTGTATTTCATCCACTGGCCGTTCCCGAACTATCATGCGCCCGGTTGTGACGTGGATTCCCGTAATCCGGATTCGAAGCCGTTTTCGGTTGCGGAATTCATGGATACCTACCGGCAGATTGAAGCGCTTGTGAAGAAAGGACTTGTGAAAAACATCGGTATTTCCAACATGACCATTCCGAAACTGGAAGCGGTGATCGACAAGTTCGAGATTAAGCCCGTTGCGTGCGAATTGGAACTGCATCCCTGTTTCCAGCAGCAGGAGTTGTTCGATTACCTTGTTGCGCATGAGATTCAGCCGATCGGCTTCATGCCGCTCGGTTCTCCGCAGAGACCGGAGAGAGATATTGTAGCAGAGGACATCTCTGATATGAAAGTGCCGGAACTGGCGGCAATTGCCGAAGCACACGGCGTTCATCCCGCGATCATCTGCTTGAAGTGGGCAGTGCAGCGCGGTCAGATTCCCATTCCGTTCTCGGTGTTTGAACCGGAGTATGTCGGCAATCTTGAATCGACCATTACATGGAAACTGACGGACGAAGAGATGGCGAAGATCGCAACACTGGAGAAGAACAACCGTCTGGTCAAGGGGCAGGTGTTCCTGTGGCCGAATGCAGACGACTGGCATGCGCTCTGGGACGAAGAAGGCAGGATTGTCGACTGTCCGGACGCATAAGTTTCCGTTATTTGCAAATCATCAGTCATAGTAGCCGCATGACTGATTCCCTCCCTTGAGTAATACAAAGAATCGCCTCGGGTAATACCCGGGGCGATTTGATTCTTTAATTAGGAAATTGCTTTGTAATTCCTATGACAGAAAACGCTCCGCTAAGGATGCACACTCGCGCGATGGGAAAATGTTGCCTTCGCAACCGCGCTTGGCGCGTAGTGTCTTGTAAGCAAGACGCTTTGTTCTGTGAAAATCATTGCGGGGGAGGCGATGCGAGCTTTTCTATCGGAGAAAACTGAAACTTTCCTCAGGAAATCCGCTCTTTGCGGTCTGATGACGCGCTGTACTTCAATCGATCTTGCGAATCTCGATCTGCTGCAGCAGGCGCTCGTAATCCTCAAAGCGGAAGTAGCCGGTTTCCTCGGTCATTGCGGCAGCCGCGGAAGTGGCGGAAGCGAATTGATGCGCTTGTGCGGGAGTCATGCCGCGCTCGAAACCGATCGCAAAGCCGGCAGTCATGCAATCGCCGCAGCCTACGGTATTGACGGCATCAATCTTCGGAACGACCGCCCGATAAACACCGTCGTCCGTAAACATGAGGGAGCCGTCTTTGCCGAGAGAAATGACAACACGTTCGATGCCGGTTCGCTGTAGTGCGCGTCCTGCGGCAATGAGATCTTCCTCGGTTTCAATATGGCGACCGGTGAGCAGCCGAATCTCGTCGATATTCGGCTTCACCATGTTGGGCTGCGCTTTGGCAACTTCCTGAAGGAGTGCGCCCGAGGTGTCGACAATGACCTTTTTGCCGGCAGCCTTGCAGAGTTCCACCAGTTTCGGGTACATGTCGGTGCCGATGCCTTTGGGAACGGATCCCGACATGACGACAACGGCGCAGTCGGGAAGGAGTTTCCGGAATTTCTCATAGAAATCGTTTTGTTCTTTCTCTGTGATGGTAACCCCCGGCTCCAAAAATTCGGTCTGCGTTTTGGAAACGGCGTCGTAGATATTGATGCAGGAACGACTCTCGCCGTCCACGTGTACGAAATCGGTGGCAACGCCCTGCCTCTCTACGGCTTCTACAATATATCTGCCTGCGTGTCCGCCCACGAAGCCGGTAGCAAGCACCTTGCCGCCCGCGATCGTTGCGGTCTTGCTTACGTTCAAGCCCTTTCCTCCGGCAACGTAGGCGCATTCCGCCACCCGATTGACCTCTCCGACCTGAAAATCATGGACGACGTAGCGTTTATCAATTGCCGCATTTAGTGTGACTGTCAGAATCATATTCCGACCCCCCGTTTCTGAATTTGATCATCTTGCAAAAGACAGGTGAAACGTTTCACTGTCGTTTACATGTAGAATATATAGCAGAAAGGCGTTACTGTCAAATTAAAAATGGTGAAAATCACCTCCGAAGGATGGCGAACAAAGGAAAAAGAAATGTGAAAATGTGAATATTTTTCCATTATTATCCGTTAAATTTTTACTATTGACATTGACGGATGAAAACAATTGTGGCATAATGAGTTACAAGGGCGAAACGTTTCGCCCAGAAACGCAAGAAACTGTCTCGGAAACAAGAATAATCTCAAAAAGGCAGCAACAGGAGGAGGGCGGAAATGGCTTTGGTCACTACAGCACGGATGCTTCGGGATGCGGATCAAAACGGCTACGCAATCGGTGCGTTTAATGTTGAGAATATGGAAATGGTGATGGCGGTTGTCAAGGCCTGCGAGGAACTTCGCGCGCCTGCCATTCTTCAGACAACTTCCTCTACAGTGAAGTACGCCGGACTGGATCTTTACCTGGCGAATGTTGCAACGGTTGCAAATCGCGCAAGCGTCCCCATTGCAATGCATCTCGACCACGGCAGCAGTTTTGAAATCGCAATGCAGGCGCTCAGAACCGGCTACACCTCTATTATGATCGACGGTTCCAAGTATGCGCTGGAAGAAAATATTGCGCTCACAAAGCGCGTGATAGATGCCTGTAAGCCTTCGGCGATCCCCGTTGAGGCGGAACTGGGCAAGGTGGGCGGCAAGGAAGACGACGTCAATTGCGATGATCCCCGCTATACGGATCCGGATGACGCGGTAAGGTTTGTGAATGAGACAGGGGTTTCTTCACTTGCGGTTGCCATCGGAACCGCGCACGGCGTTTATAAGGGCGAGCCGAAGCTGGATATCGACAGACTCTCGGAGATCAGAAAGGCAGTGTCGATCCCGCTCGTTCTGCACGGCGCTTCCGGGGTTCCCGACGACGCCGTGAGAGAATGTATCAGACGCGGAATCAGCAAGGTGAATTTCGCAACGGAACTTCGTATCGCCTACAGTGACGGCGTGAAATCGTTCCTGAAAGAGAATCCGGACGCCTTTGATCCGAAGAAATACGGCGCGGTCGGAATGGAGAACGTAACTAAGCTTGTGGCTGAAAAGATCCTGGTCTTGGGCAGCAACGATCGGGCATGATTTTTACGGATAGATAGAGAATAGAGTGAAGGCTATTTCTTGGGATTGGGAGGAAAGAAATTGGAAAAGATCAAACAAAATCCACTTGTTAAAAAAGTAGGTTTTAGCAGAATCGTACTTGCGTGCGTGCTCCTGCTGATGTATTTCCTGTTCTGCATTCTTGTGGACAAATTTGCAGGGCTTCCGCGTATTTTGAGCGCGCTGAATTATGCCTACTTCCTTGGATTCCTGTCTCTTGGCGTAACGTTTGTTATCGCAACGGGCGGAATCGATTTCTCCATCGGACCCGTCATGTTCTGTTCGGCGCTGGTTTCCGGCTACTGCTTGACGAATTACGGCGTGCCGATGGGAATGTCTCTTCTGATCAGCATTATGGTAGGAATGCTGTTCGGAATGTTCAACGGATATCTGGTATCATATCTTACCGTTCCGCCGTTCATCGTATCTATGGCGAGCATGAATATCGCAAAGGGCGTCGCTTCCGTATTTACCAAAACCCAGTCCGTTTCGTGGCCGCAGGCAGCACAGGGCGGATGGTTCCGAAAACTGGTCAAAATCAAGAATTTTCCGACGGGACTGGTGATCTTCCTTGCGGTTGCGATTGTTTCTGCAATTATCCTGAATAAGACCAAGGCAGGACGTTTCATGCTGAGCCTTGGAAGCAACAAAGAGGCTGTTCGTCTTTCGGGTGTCAATGTGAAGAAGTGGCAGATGCTTGCTTACGCGCTTTGCGGCACGCTTGCAGGAATCGCAGCGATTTTCTTCGTGGGCGCGTACACCACGGTGCAGCCCGGATATGGAGATCAATATAATAACGAAGCAATTGCGGGCTGTGTAATGGGCGGTACCTCGATGGCGGGCGGGCTCGCATCCATCGGCGGCACGGTGATCGGCGTATTCATCATTGCACTCTTGCAGGAGGGCATTCTGGCGCTCGGATTCACAAAGGATTACCAGTTGATCATCACCGGACTCATTGTTATCGTTGCGGTTTATGCGGACGTGGTTGCAAGACGCAGGAGAAATTAGTCTTCCGTATTTGATGATCCGGAACGGAGTCAGAAAGGATAAGGTAGAAAATGGGCGACGTTATTTTAACGATGAAAGGAATAGATAAATCTTTCCCGGGCGTACATGCACTCGATCATGTTGATTTTGAAGTGCGCAAGGGCGAAGTACACGCGCTGATGGGGGAGAACGGTGCCGGCAAATCCACATTGATGAAAGTGCTGACCGGTATTTATACGAAGGATTCCGGAACGATTACGTTCGAAGGCAAGGAAGTGGAGTTCCACAATGCCAGAGAAGCGCAGGACGCAGGCGTGGTGATCGTGCATCAGGAATTGAACATGCTGGGACATCTGACCGTTGCGCAGAATATTTTCATCGGTCGTGAGTTTAAGAAGGGCTTCAAGATTGATGATCGGAAAATGATTGATGAGGCAGCCAAGATCTTCGACAGGTTGCATATCAATATCGATCCGACCGCAACCATGAGCGATCTGACCGTCGGCAAACAGCAGATGTGCGAGATCGCCAAGGCAATCTCCCATGATGCGAAGGTGATTGTCTTCGATGAGCCGTCGGCGGCGCTGACGGAAGCGGAGATCGAAGAACTGTTTAAGATCATCCGGGATTTAAGAGAGCAGCAGTTGGGAATCGTATATATTTCTCACAGAATGGACGAGATCAAGGTGATCACCGATCGCGTTTCCGTCATGAGAGACGGTGGCTATGTCGGAACACTGATTACGGAAGACTGCACGAAGAACGATATCATCAATATGATGGTCGGTCGCGTGATCTATGAAGATCCGAAAGCAAAGAGCAACGTCGCGCCGGATGCGCCGGTTGTCCTGAAGGTAGAGCACCTCAATGCGGGAAGAATGGTTCAGGACGTTTCTTTCGAACTGCGCAAGGGCGAGATCCTGGGCTTCTCGGGACTGATGGGCGCAGGGCGTACCGAGACTGCAAGGGCAATCTTCGGTGCCGATCCGAAAGAGAGCGGAGACATCTACGTTAACGGCAAGAAGGTTATGATCAATTCTCCCGAAGATGCGGTAAATTGCGGGATCGGCTATCTCTCAGAAGACCGAAAGAGATTCGGTATCGTCGTACAGAAGACGGTCGCTGAGAATACGACCATGGCGGATCTGATCAATTTTATGAAAGGGCCCTTCATCAATAAGAAGAAAGAGAAAGAGACCGCGCAACAATTCGTAGACTCTTTAAATACAAAGACCCCGAGCGTGGATCAGTTGGTGGTGAACCTCTCCGGCGGTAATCAGCAGAAGATCGTTGTTGCGAAGTGGCTCTGCAAGAACAGCGATATTCTGATCTTCGACGAGCCGACCAGAGGGATTGATGTAGGCGCAAAGAACGAGATCTACAAACTGATGAACAAGTTGGCACAGGAAGGAAAATCGATCATCATGATTTCCTCTGAAATGACTGAAATACTGCGAATGAGCGACAGGATCGTGGTGATGTGTGAAGGCAAAAAGACCGGTGAAATCGACATTGCCGAAGCCACACAGGAGAATATCATGAATCTGGCAACCCGCGAGATTGGTTAGGAGGAAGAAGATGGAACAGGCAAAGAAAAAATTCAGTATTGACAAACTGGGCGGACAGAAAGTGATCGTGTTATTGGTTGTGATCGCACTGATCATTTTCTTCAGCATCATGTCCCCCGATTTCAGAAAGTACACGACGTTCTTGAACATCATGGATTTCTCTTACTACATTGTCCTGATGGCAATCGGCGTGACCTTCCCCCTGATTACCGGCGGCGTTGACTTATCGATCGGTACCGGTTTGATCTGTTATTCCCTGGCGGGCGGCTATCTGGTGGTTCACTGCGGTTGGCCCACGGGGCTCGGAATGCTGGTGTCGTTATTGTTCGGCATTGCAATCGGTACGTTGAACGGCTTCCTGATCAGTGTGATGGATCTTCCGCCGTTCCTTGCAACGCTCTGTACCTGCATGCTGACCAGAGGTCTGGGGTCAATCTGTTCCAGGAACTATGGTATCTCATGGCCGACCAGCGGTGCACCGGGCGGTTGGTTCAGAAGGATCTTCAAGATCACGATCAACAATACAAAGCTTCCCCTCGGATTCCTGTGGATCCTGATTCTCGTGGTCATCATGGCTTTCGTTCTGAAGCACACGAAGATCGGCAGATACACGATCGCTATCGGCTCCAATAAGGAAGCGGCGATCCTTTCCGGTATCAATGTGAAGTTCTACCATATCATGGCATACGTGATTTCCGGTTTCTTCGCCGCCCTTGCTTCCATCGCCTACTCGGCAGTGTTCTCAACCGTGCAGCCCGGCACCGGTGCCGGTTTCGAACTTGAGGCAATCGGCGGCGCCATCATCGGCGGCGTATCCGCAACCGGCGGCGCGGGAAGTATCGAAGGCACTCTGATCGGCGTGTTTGTCATCTGTATCCTCAAGACCGGCTTGCCGTTCATCGGTCTGCAGGCAAACTGGCAGCAGATCGTCACCGGTCTTGTTCTGATCGGCGCGGTACTGGTGGATATCTTAAAGAGAAAGAAAGCCGAACGGAAATAATCATGGTATGTACTACGAATCGTAAGTAGTTCATATATAAACATCATTCAATTTTTCAAAGGAGGAAAAATAATGAAAAAGAAAGTTTTAGCAACACTCATGAGCGTGGCTCTCGTAGCATCTCTTTTAGCAGGATGCGGCGCAGCGGCTCCGGCAACATCAGAACCTGCTCCCGCAGCAGAGGAAAAGGCTGAGGAAGCTCCCGCTCCCGCAGCGGAAGAAGTTGCAGAAGTTCCCGCAACCGAAGCAGCAGGTCCGCTTAGCTTCAAGATCGTAGTAAAATCGTTCCAGTCTTCTTATTGGCAGGCAGCAGTTACCGGTGTAAATCAGGCGGCTGCAGAACTTGGTGTAGATGTTGAATGTAACGGCCCTAACGCAGAGTCCGATATCGCCGATCAGGTAAACATGCTGACCAACTACATCAATATGGCTCCCGACGGAATCGGTCTTGCAGCTTGTGACCAGAGTGCATGTTTAGATGCTCTTCAGGCAGCAATGGATGCAGGCGTTCCGGTAGTATGCTTTGACTCCGGCTGTCCGGATGCTCCCGCAGGTTCCGTACTTTCCACCATCGCAACGGATAACTATGGCGCAGGCGCTACAGCGGCAGAGAATCTCTACGCTGCACTGAAGGATACCATTGCAAACGCATCTGCACCGGTTAGAATCGGTGAAGTAAATCAGGAAGCAACCTCCGAGTCTATCACACTTCGTGGTCTCGGTTTCATCGACAAGTTCTCAGAGTTGGCAGCAGCAGACGGCAAGAAAGTTGCAGTGATCGGTAATGAGTTCTATGTAAACGGCGCAAAGGATAAGGGCGACGAGGCAAGTGCAGATGTTATCATCGAAGTTGCAGTTCCCGCGCAGACGACCGTTGAACTGTGTGCAACAGAAGCATCCGTAATCATGAACAAGTCTGACCTGATCGGTATCTTCGGTTCCAACCAGGTAGCAGCGGAAGGTATCTTAAGTGCAAACGAGAACTTAAGCGTATTGGGCGAAGAGCCGGGTACAACCGTTCTTGCAGCAGGCTTTGATGCAGGTTCCGTAATCAAGCAGGCAATCAGAGACGGCATTATGTACGGTGCTGTTACACAGTCTCCGCTGGCAATGGGTCAGACCACGGTGAAGACTCTGTACGCAATCGCAAACGGCGAAACCGTTTCCGATATCCCGACAGACGGTTACTGGTATGATGATGCCAACATGGATTCCGACGAGATCGCTCCGAACCTTTACGACTAATTCGTAACACGGAAGCGAAGTTCATAATTTGCAATCAGAAGGGACAGGGATCAAATCCCTGTCCCTTTTTCATCAAAGGAACAGAGAGGAAAGATAACTTATGTTAAAAGGCATTCCGAATATTATTTCTCCAGAACTCTTAAAAGTGCTGGATGAAATGGGACATACAGACGAGATTGTGATTGCGGACGGGAATTTTCCGGGTCACTCCTTCGGCAAGCCGGTCCTTCGGCTGGACGGACACGGGGTTCCCGAAATTCTCGATGCGATCTTGAAATTGTTTCCGCTCGACACCTATCCCGATCAGAACGGCGTAATGCATCAACCATGCACGTTGATGGCTTTAGAGCCCGGCGACGTCGGTAAGGTAGAGACGCCGATCTGGGACGAATATAAAAGAATCGTTGCGAAATATGACGAGCGCGGCGCGGCGGCTTTTGAGGGAATCAATAAGTGGAAATTCTATGATCAGACCAGAGAAAAAGCGACTGCAGTGATCATGTCCACAGAGACCGCAATTTATGCAAATATCATCCTGCGCAAGGGCGTCGTGACGGCTGACTGATTCGTCAGAATGCGGTAAAATGCTCATCGGGCGACAGCGGAGACGCTCCCGCTGAAAGCGGACACACTGAAAATATCTCTCGAATGTAAGATTTTACATTTCGGGGGATATTTTTGTTGAAATTTTGGTTATTTTTATGAAAAACAGTTGAACTGCACCTACTGGCATGTTATCATTAACATGTCAGTTCGGTAACGCACCGGTCGGTGAATATTTTCAATCACATAATGGGTAAGGAGACTTTTATGTACGTATGCAATCAGGAGAAAGAATATCGGGATCTTGGCGGCGGTACGAGACGGAAGGTTCTTGCGTACAGTGAGAATCTGATGAATGTGGAGCTCCTGTTTGAGGAAGGCGCGATCGGCGCCATGCATCAGCATCCGCACGAACAGATCGGGTATGTGATAGAAGGCTCCTTGATTTTCAAAGAAGAGGGGCATAAGGCGGTCACACTGCATGCAGGTGACACCTATCTTGTTGCGCCCAATGTAATGCATGGGATCGAATGTTTGAGCAAGGTAAAACTTCTGGACATTTTTACACCCATGCGCCAAGATTTTATCAACGAACAGGACACATAGAAAACCATGAACAACTCGCTGAATCAACTAACTTACGATTATCTGAAAAAAGACATCATGACCTTTGTGTTGAAGCCCGGCGAACCGGTATCCGCCGCGAAAATTGCCGAACGGTACCGCGTCAGCCGCACTCCTGCCAGAGAGGCGCTGGTTAAATTGGAAACGGAAGGGCTGGTGGATATCTTTCCGCAGTCGAAGTCCGTCATTTCCAAAATCGATATCAATCGCGCCAAGCAGGAATGGTTTATCCGCAAGACGTTGGAACTTGGGATGGTTGACGAACTCTTTCACTGCGTGAAGAAATCGGACATTCTGAAAATGCGGGCGTTCTGCCGGAAGATGGAAGAGGTTTCGGAAATGCCGCGCAACCATGAACTGGCTTATGAGTATCTGCGCTGCGACAATGAGTTCCACGCGCTGACTTATCTGATTGCGGGACAGAGCCTGGCGGCGGAACTGATCGCGAATACGATGACGCATTACAACAGGATTCGTCTCCTGATCGATCTGGATAACTTCTATAAGGAAAGAACGGTCAGCACGCATGAGCAGTTGATCCGCTTCGTGGAAGAGGGCAATAAAGAAGAGTACCGGGCGCTGCTAGGGAAACATCTGGGTTACATCACGCAGGATATCGAGGATATGCGGATGCAGAATCCGGAGTTGTTCAAAATAGGATGATTCCAAAACGGAGGAAATAAGATGAATATGACACTGCGCTGGTACGGACCGGGCTACGATTCTGTTTCGCTTGAGCAGATCCGACAGATCCCGGGCGTTGAGGGCGTAATCACTACATTATACGGAACCAAGCCCGGAGAAGCATGGGAGGCGTCGGAGATTCGAAACCTCAAAAAGGTGGTGGAGGATGCCGGTCTTATGATCGCCGGCATTGAATCCGTCAATGTATCGGACGCCATCAAAACGGCAGGGACGGAAAGAGACCTGCATATTGACAACTACATTCAGACCTTGGATCGTCTCGGAGCGGAAGGCATTCGGATGGTCTGCTATAATTTCATGCCGGTCTTCGACTGGACCAGATCGGAATTGGCGAGAATGAGGGCGGACGGCTCCACGGTTCTTGCCTATAATCAGGACGTGATCGACAAACTGGATCCGGATCACATGAAGGAGTCCATTGGCGGCATGAGCAACGGCTTTGTCATGCCCGGTTGGGAGCCGGAGCGGCTGGATCGCCTGAAGGAACTTTTTGACCTATATAAGGAAATCGACGCCGATACGCTGTTTGAGAACCTCGTCTATTTCCTGAAAGCCATCGGACCGGTGTGCGAGAAGCACGGGATCCGCATGGCAATCCATCCGGATGATCCGGCATGGCCCATCTTCGGATTGCCGCGGATTATCAAGGGGATAGAATCCTATCAGAGACTTTTTTCGGCAATTGACAAGCCCTATAACGGAATCACGCTTTGCACGGGCTCTCTCGGGACGAACCCGAAGAACGATCTTGTGGAAATCATTCGTTTTGCGGGCAAGCGCATTGCCTTTGCACATGTCAGAAATCTGAAATACAACACGGAAAGAGATTTTGAAGAAGCGGCGCATTTATCTTCCGACGGCTCCATGGACATGTATGCGATTATGAAGGCGCTTTATGAGACCGGATTTGACGGACCGATCCGTCCGGATCACGGCCGCATGATCTGGGGCGAGGATGCAATGCCGGGCTACGGTCTGTTCGATCGGGCGCTGGGCAGTCAGTATCTCCAAGGACTTTGGGAGGCGATCGAGAAGAACGACTTACAGGGGGTGTAGGTATGGAACTGAAAATCAATACCCTGCAGAATGATTTTTACAGGAAGAACCGGATCGGGACGCCGGCGTATGATGTTGCGGCAACGGCACGGCGTACAAAAGAAGCGCCGATCTGGGTGCATTTCGGCATCGGAAACATCTTTCGAATTTTTATCGGCGGCTTGCAGGATGATCTTCTGAACAAGGGGCTTACGGACAAAGGTATTAGCTGCGCGGAGACTTTTGATCGGGATATCGTCGAGCAAATCTATGAGCCCTTTGACCGGCTTGTCATGGCAATTACGCTGAGGGCGGACGGTTCCACGGAGAAAAGAGTGATCGGCTCTCTTTCGGAAGCCGTTTTCGCCGACAGTGAAGATGTTGCCGCCTGGAACAGGCTGCGGACGATCTTTACAAATCCCGGATTGCAGATGGCGTCCTTTACGGTAACGGAAAAGGGATACGCGCTGCGCGGCGCGGACGGGAATTATCTTCCGTATGTCCTGCCGGATCTGGAGCGGGGACCGGCGCGCGCCAAGAGCGCAATGGCAGTGCTGACGGCGCTTCTCTACGAGCGTTATCTGTCGGGGGGAGCCCCCCTTGCCGTCGTGTCGATGGACAACTGCTCACACAACGGTGAAAAGCTTCGGAACGCGGTATTGACGGTGGCAGAGGAGTGGGGAAAACGCAATTTTACGGAACCGGAGTATTCCGACTGGCTCGCCGATGAGAAACGGGTGTCGTTCCCCTGGTCGATGATCGATAAGATCACGCCGCGGCCGGATCCTCAAATCGCGAAAGAATTGGAAGCGCTCGGTCTTGAGAAGATGGATCCGATCATCACGGAGAAACAGACCTATATTGCGCCCTTTGTCAATGCGGAAGGACCGCAATACTTGGTCATTGAGGATCGGTTCCCGAATGGCAGACCGCCGCTGGAAAAGGCGGGCGTGTATTTCACGGATCGCGCCACGGTAAACGAAGTGGAGCGCATGAAGGTGACCACCTGTCTGAACCCGCTGCATACCGCGCTTGCGGTTTACGGGTGTCTGCTGGGGTATGCGTCGATCGCAAAGGAAATGGAAGACGCCGAACTGGCGGCGCTGGTGCGCGGCATCGGTCTGACGGAAGGGATGGAAGTGGTCTGTGACCCGAAGATCCTGAATCCGGCGGATTTTATTCGGGAAGTATTGGAAGAGCGTCTGCCGAATGCTTTTATTCCGGACACGCCGCAGCGAATTGCAACGGATACTTCGCAAAAGGTCGGAATCCGTTACGGTGAGACGATCAAGGCTTATGTGTCCCGCTTCGGGAGCGCCGAGAGACTGCGCTACATTCCGGTCGCCATTGCCGGCTGGCTGCGATATCTGCTCGGTGTGGATGATCAAGGGGACGCCTTCGATCTATCGCCGGATCCGATGGCGCAGGAACTGACGGCAGCCTTGGCGGAGATCCGTTTGGGTGAGAAGGATGCCGCAAAGGTGCACAAAGCGTTACAGCCGATCTTGTCCAATGCCAATATTTTCGGTTCGGATCTCTATGCCGCAGGGCTTGGCGATCGGATCGAACGGATCTTCTCAGAAGAGATCGCAGGCATCGGAGCGATCAGAGAAACGCTGAAGAAAGAGGTCCGTTGAATTATCGGTACTTTTAACTAAAATGTTAGTTGCATTTTTGGTTATTATTCCATCTTTACCCTAACATGTCAGCATGCTATATTTTAGATACCGACTGACATGTTACACGGCGGGATCCTTGCGATCCTGTCCCCCTGCACCGTATTATCGCCGACGGGTGAATGAAGCGCGGTGCGGCAATCCGATTTGAAACCCGGTCTGAATTCAGATCCGAAATCCGGCTACGAAGCGGATTGCATGAAGCAAACTGGAAGAAACAGGGAGGAAGAATCATGAAGAAAAAATTATTATCGATTGTTATGACAGCAGCACTTGTTGCAACGATGTTGAGCGCATGCGGTCTGCAGAGCGCACAGACGCCTGTAGCA
This sequence comes from uncultured Lachnospiraceae bacterium, assembly GCA_964571555.1. GTDB lineage: Bacteria > Bacillota > Clostridia > Lachnospirales > Lachnospiraceae > UBA2868. The sequence continues at coordinate 29,786 of CAZNCH010000011.1, forward strand.
GAGACTCCTGCAGCAGAAGAGCCTGCGCCCGCGGAGGCTTCTCCCGCAGCAGAAGCGGCTGTGGAAGAAGCGGTTGCGGAGGAAGCGCCGGCGGAAGAAACCTATCCGGCAGCAAACGATCCTGCAGTTACACTGGTATATGCAGAGGTGAATCCGTTGGACGGCACCATTGTCGGCGCAATGGATCAGAAGTTTAAAGAGGAGTGCGAGAGATTATCCGGCGGCTCCATCACGATTGATATTCAGGCAGGCGGCGTGCTCGGCTCCGAGAATGACGTTCTGGATACCATGCTGGGCGGCGGCGGCACCATCGACATGTCCCGTATTTCCGCATTCGCACTGACAAGTTACGGCGGAGAGAAGTCTATGCTCTTATCTCTTCCTTATACTTTCGTAAGCAGAGATCATTACTGGAATTTTGCAACCAGCGATCTGGCGCAGGAATTCCTCGTTGAGCCGCAGGAAAACGGTTCGGGCGTGAGAGGACTGTTCTACGGTGAGGAAGGCTTCCGTCATTTCTTCACAGTGAAGGATGTTGCGGGAATCGAAGATCTGAAAGGGATGAAGATCCGCGTTTCCAACGACCCTGTTATGAATGGTCTGGTAGAAGGTCTCGGCGCATCTCCGACAGTTGTTTCTTTCGGTGAATTATATTCCGCATTACAGACCGGCGTTGTGGATGCGGCAGAACAGCCCATTGCCAACTACAAGTCCAATGCGTTCCCCGAAGTTGCAAACTGCATGATTCTGGACGGACATACGCTCGGCGCCGTACAGGTGATCATTGCCGACGAAGCATGGAATAAATTGACACCTGCGCAGCAGGACGCTATGATGGAAGCTTCCAAACTGGCATCCGAATACTGCCGTCAGGTATCCGAAGAGAAGGAAAACGAAGTTCTGGATCAGTTGAAGGCGGAAGGCTGCAACATCGTTGAAGTAACAGATGTGAAGCCGTGGCAGGATGCGGTTGCCAAGGTAATCGAAGACAATGTTTCAGACAATTTGAAAGATCTCTATCAGCAGATCGTTGATATGCAGTAATTATGATCTGACACTGATTGCGTAATCGTGTCATGACCGGGCACAGCTCCCTTACCGGTGCTGTGCCCGTTGTTTCAATAGGGGCTGAAAAGAAAGGGATTAGGTGTTTCTATGTTTGAGAAACTGGATAAGATCAAACCGGTATATGACAAGGCCTATCAGATTTGTCTGGTGATCTGTAAAATCCTGCTGATTGCGGATATTCTGATTACAACGATGGCTGTTTTGGGACGTTATATTCCGTTCATACCGGATCCGTCCTGGTCGGAAGAGGTGGTGCTGACCCTGATGTCCTATATGGCGGTATTATCCGCCGCGCTTGCCATCCGCAGAGGAGCGCACATCAGAATGACGGCATTTGACCGTTATCTTCCCCAGGGGTTATTGAAGGCGCTGGATATTATTGCCGATGCTTTCGTGTTCGCCTTTGCCATTGTCATGGTGGTTGTCGGTCTGAAATATGCGACAACGATCGGCGCAAAGGGGAGTTATGTTTCGATGCCCGGGGTTTCCCGTATCTGGATGTATCTTCCGGTTCCCGTTGCGGGAATTGCGATGATCGTATTTGAACTGGAAGTGTTCTATGCGCACATCAAATCGATCGTGCTGAAGACGGAGTACAGACCCGGCGGGGTGGAGAACACGGACGAGATTTCGGAAGCATTGAAAAAAGCTGCGGAAGAAGAGAGAGAAGAAAAGGGGGACGAGGCATAATGGATATCACAACTTTGGCATTATTGGTTCTATTGGGCAGTTTCCTGCTGATGGTTCTGTTAAGATTCCCGATTGCTTATGCAGTCGGTATTTCCTCTGTACTCTGTCTGCTGGTGCAGGGTTTGCCGCTCTCGACGATGTGTCAGTATCTGGTCAAGGGAATCAGTTCGTTTTCACTGATGGCGGTGCCGTTCTTCATCACCATGGGCGTGCTCATGGGAAGCGGCGGAATCTCCGAAAAACTGATCAACCTTGCAGACGCCTGTGTCGGCTGGATGAGCGGCGGCATGGCGATGGTTAATATTGTGGCCTCCTATTTCTTCGGCGGAATCTCCGGATCTGCGGCTGCAGATACGGCGTCGATCGGTTCCATTATGATTCCCATGATGGTGGATCAGGGGTATGACGATGATTTCTCGACCGCAGTTACGATTACCTCCTCCTGCGAGGGTCTTTTGGTTCCCCCCAGTCATAATATGGTTCTCTATGCGATGAGCGCGGGCGGCGTTTCCGTGGGAGCGCTTTTCCTGGCAGGTTATTTGCCCGGCGCACTGTTGGCATTTTCTCTGATGCTTGGCTCCTATATTATTTCGAAGAAGCGGCATTACCCGAAGGGCGACAAGTTCTCTTTTAGGCACCTGTTGAAAGAGTTGGTGACCTCTTTCTGGGCATTGGCGGCTGTCTTGATCGTAGTGATCGGCGTTGTTGCCGGTGCGTTCACCGCAACGGAATCCGCGGCAATTGCGGTAGTCTACAGCCTGATCGTTTCGGTCTTTATTTATAGGGGATTGGATTGGAAGGGCGTATGGAAAGCATTGGAGAAATGCGTAGATACGTTATCCATTGTTTTGATCCTGATTTCCACGTCGGCAATCTTCGGCTTCTGTCTGACCAGACTTCATGTGCCGGAACTGGCAGCCAAGGCGATCCTCGGCGTTTCCAACAACCCGTATGTGATTGCAATTCTGGTGAACCTGATCCTGCTGGTACTCGGCTGTATCATGGATATGGCTCCGATCATCCTGATTACAACGCCGATTCTGCTTCCGATTGCAACCTCCATCGGAATCAATCCGGTTCAGTTCGGTATCATTATGGTATTAAACTGCGGGATCGGACTTCTGACGCCGCCTGTCGGTGCGGTGCTGTTCATCGGTTCGGCAGTGGGACGCTGTAAGATGGAAAAGGTGGTAAAGGCAACGCTTCCGTTCTATCTGTGTATGATCGCAACCTTGTTGCTGGTTACCTTCGTTCCTGAAATTGCAATGTTCCTTCCGAACCTGTTAGGAAATTAGAAAGGATAAATCATGGCGGCAGAAAAAGTGATTCAGTTCGGCGAAGGAGGATTTTTGCGCGGCTTTGTAGATTACTTCCTGCATCAGTTGAATGAAAAGGGCTTGTGGGAAGGAAAAGTTGTCGTTGTGCAGCCGATCGAAAAGGGCGTGTGTGATCTGCTGACAGAGCAGGACTGTGCTTACCATCTGTATTTAAGAGGAATTGAGGAAGGGAAGGTAATCAACGAGAGAACGCAGATTGACGTGATCTCCCGCTGCGTCAATCCCTATACCGATCCGGGCGCATATCTGCACCTGGCGGAGAATCCGGAGTTTCGCTTTATTGTATCCAATACGACGGAGGCGGGCATCGAGTATCTTGGTACGGAGAAGTTGGCTGACATGCCGGCAAAATCATATCCGGCAAAATTGACGCAGCTTCTGTATCGGCGCTTCCAGCTGGGACTGAACGGTTTCGTGCTTCTCCCCTGCGAACTGATCGATCAGAACGCGGATCGTCTGAAAGAATACGTACTGAAATATGCGGATCTTTGGGGTTTGGAGGAAGCGTTCAGGGAATGGATCGAAACGGAAAATGATTTTTGCAATACGCTGGTGGACAGGATCGTGACCGGCTTCCCGAAGGATGAGGCGGAAACGCTTTGGGAAGAGATCGGGTACCGCGACCAACTGCTGGATACGGCGGAAATCTTTCATTTGTGGGTCATCGGCGGCCATCATGAGGACGAGCTGCCGCTTCGTCAGGCGGGCTTCCATGTGGTGTGGACGGATGACGTGAAGCCGTACAAGAAGCGGAAGGTGCGAATCTTAAACGGCGGACACACTTCCATGGTGCTCGGCGCTTATCTATACGGGCTCAGCACCGTCGGAGAATGCATGCAGGATGAGACGATATCCGCCTTCCTCAAGAAATGTATCTTCGAAGAAATCGTTCCGACGCTTGGCAATACGCAGACGGACATCAGCTTCGGGAAGGCGGTGCTGGAAAGGTTCTCCAATCCGTTCATCAAACATCTGCTGCTCTCGATTGCGTTGAATTCCGTATCGAAATTCAAGGTGCGGGTATTACCGACCATTCTGGAATATAAAGAGCGCTTCGGCGCATATCCGAGTGCGCTGACGTTCTCTCTGGCTGCGTTGATAGCATTTTACAGAACGGACAAGGCGAACGACGGAGAGGAAATCCTGCAATTCATGAAGGATGCGGGCATGGAAGAAATTCTGAAAAGGGAAGACTATTGGGGCGAGGATTTGAGCGAGATGCTCCCGATGGTGCAAAAATATTACGACAGAATGCAGGAGGAAGGGATGAAGCAGGCTTATCGTTACGTTCTTTCGGAGAGTGAGGCGGCAGTTGTCTGAATATATTCGGATTCATGAAAAAGATAATGTGGCGGTTGCGCTTGATGATCTGCATGCAGGAGAAACAGTTCGGGAGAGGGATCCGATTATCCTCAGCGAGGAGATTCCGCGGGGACATAAGTTCGCCGTCAGGACGATTCGTGACGGTGAGGACGTGATAAAGTACGGTTATCCCATCGGGAAAGCGTCTGTGGAAATTCCTGCGGGCGCACATGTGCATACGCATAATATGCACACCAATCTGTCCGGAGAACTGGACTATCGCTATCGATCCGAAGCGGAAGCGCGCGCTGTCTGCCCGCTCCCTGCCAGTGCAAGATCCTTTCGGGGCTATGAACGTAAGGACGGCAGGGTCGGAATTCGAAATGAAGTCTGGATCGTTCCGACAGTCGGCTGTGTGAATGCCAATGCCAAGGAAATTGCCGATAAAGGGCAGGCATTCGTGCAGGGCACGATAGACGCCATTGTTCCGTATTCACATCCTTATGGCTGCTCGCAGCTGGGAGAGGATCAGGAGCATACCAGAACTGCGCTTGCCAATCTGATTCGGCATCCCAACGCGGGCGGAGTGCTGGTCCTGGGACTCGGATGCGAGAACAGCAATATTGAGGTCATGAAAACCTATCTGGGCGATTATGACCGTGAGAGGGTTCGCTTTCTGGTATGTCAGGATGTGGAAGATGAGATTGCGGCGGGCATAGAGATTATCAGAGAACTTGCCGCCCTCTGCACAAAGGATGTACGATCCGAACAGCCCTTGTCCAAGTTGGTGGTCGGTTTGAAGTGCGGCGGTTCCGACGGGCTGTCGGGAATTACCGCCAACCCTGTTGTGGGCGGCTTTTCCGATCTGCTCTTTCAGGCGGGCGGCAGTTCGATTCTGACAGAGGTTCCGGAAATGTTCGGAGCGGAGACGATTCTGATGGATCGAGCGGAGAATCAGGAGATTTTCCATAAGACCGTGTCTTTAATCAATGATTTCAAGGCATATTTCAGACAACATGGAGAAACGATCAGCGAGAATCCTTCGCCCGGCAACAAGGAAGGCGGAATCACAACGCTCGAAGACAAGGCGCTCGGCTGTACCCAGAAGGCGGGAAGGTGTGCGCCGGTTGTTGATGTGCTTCGTTATACGCAGCAGGTCGGAGAAGCGCACGGACTCTATCTGTTGGAAGCGCCGGGAAATGATCTTGTCGCATCGACGGCGCTGGCAGTTTCGGGCGCGCAGCTGATCCTGTTCACAACGGGCAGAGGAACGCCCTATGCCTGTCCGGTTCCGACGATGAAGCTCTCTTCCAACTCGCAGCTGATGGAGAAGAAAAGGGGCTGGATTGATTTTGATTGCGGAAGAGCGTTGAATGGGGAGACAACAATCGTTGATCTGTCGCAGGAACTCTTTGATCAGGTGCTTGCAACCGCAAACGGCGAATACGTGAAAAGCGAGAAAGCGGGGTACCGCGATCTGGCGATCTGGAAGCAGGGGGTTACCCTATAGACGTGAAAATGAAACAGCGGGCGAAAGAAAGGAGAAGATCCCATGAGAGCATTTATGGATGATCAATTTCTGCTGAATACGCAAACGGCAAGGCGACTGTTTGAAAACTATGCAGATATGAGGAAGATTCCGGTTCTGGATTATCATTGTCACATCAATCCGCAGGAAATCTATGAGGACAGGAAGTTTGAAAATATCGCACAGGTATGGTTGGGCGGCGATCATTACAAGTGGCGCCAGATGCGTACCAACGGCGTGGATGAGAAATATATTACCGGCGATGCAACGGATCGCGAGAAATTCCAGAAATGGGCGGAAACGCTGCCGAGATTGATCGGCAATCCTCTGTATCACTGGTCGCATCTGGAACTTCGCTATTATTTTGGCTATCGGGGCAATTTGAACGGGGATACCGCAGAAGAGGTCTGGAACCTCTGCAACGAGAAATTGCAGCGGGAGGACTTTTCCGTGCGCGGGCTGATCCGCCGATCCAATGTCAGTCTGATCTGTACAACGGATGATCCGGCGGACTCCTTAGAGTGGCATGAGAAAATCAAAGCAGATGAGACCTTCGATGTGCAGGTGCTTCCTGCATGGCGACCCGATCAGGCAATGAACATCGAAAAAAAGGGTTTTGTGACTTATCTGAAAAAACTCTCTGCGGTTTCCGGCGTGGAGATTCATGATTTTACATCCTTAAAGAAGGCACTTGCAGCGCGGATGGACTATTTTGAAGCAAGAGGCTGCAGCGTATCGGATCATGCCCTGGAATATGTCATGTATGTACCGGCAAAAGCGGATGAAATTGAGCAGATCTTTGCAAAGGCGCTTTCCGGTGAAGAGATCCGCAAGCAGGAAGAGTTGCAGTATAAAACAGCGTTCATGCTTTATGTTGCAGGGGAATACAACAGAAGAAACTGGGTAATGCAGCTGCATTACGGCGCAAAGAGAGATAACAATAGCGCAATGTTCGAAGTGCTGGGTCCCGATACCGGATTCGACTGCATCAACAACTACGCGCCCAGCGCCCAGTTGGCGGACTTTTTGAATGCAGTGTCAAAGCAAGGGCTTCCCAAAACGATCCTCTATTCTCTGAATCCGATCGACGACGCGGCAATCGGCAGCGTGATCGGATGCTTCCAGGGCGGCGGAATCAGAAACCGCATCCAGCAGGGAAGCGCATGGTGGTTTAACGACCATTTGACGGGAATGATCAGCCAGATGAAGTCGCTTGCCAATCTGTCCGCACTCGGAAACTTTGTCGGGATGCTGACGGATTCCAGATCCTTTTTGTCCTATACCAGGCACGATTACTTCCGCAGAATCCTTTGTGCGATGGTCGGAGAATGGGTGGAAAACGGAGAATATCCGTGCGAAGAGAAGCTCCTTGCTGACATGATCAAAGGAATCTCGTATAATAATGCCGTAACGTATTTTGAATTTGATCTGGAAACCGTCTGAAAGGACGGAAGGAGTCCCCGGATGAAGTTTTGCTATCACTATCGTGTTAAAATTTCAGATTTATGGCAGGCGTCCATGTATTATGCCTATTCTTCCTATCTTGCCGTGATCAATCTGGTCTGTATCCTGTCTTCGGTTGTACTGTTGATTCAGTTGTGGGGAACCTCACCGGTCTGGTTCCGCGCCTTTCTGATTCTGTTCCTGTTGCTGTTTACGGTCATTCAACCCCTGCTTGTCTGGGTTCGCTCGAAACATTCCTTGAGCGGCAATTATCCTGAACTGGAACTGGAATTTAGTGAGAAGGGCATCCTGATTACCGCAGACAACGAGCGTCAGGAGAAACAATGGAAGCAGGTTTTTGCGGTTCTGAAGAAACCGACGATTGTGATTGTGTATATGGAGGACGGAAAGGGCTACATCCTCAGAAATCGTGTCCTGGGCGAGACGAAAAGAGAGTTTGTGGCGTTTGCACGGCAAAAGATCAGAGAAAACAGAAACATGACGATTGTCTAAAGGAGAAACTATGAACCAGGTTTTGGAAGAAATCTATCGGATCGGTATCGTGCCTGTCATCGCGCTGGAGGATGTAAAGGACGCGCTGCCCCTTGCAAAGGCGCTTTGTGACGGCGGACTTCCCTGTGCGGAGGTTACTTTCCGTACGGCAGCGGCGGAGGAGTCCATACGGCAGATGGTCTCCGCTTTTCCCAAGATGCTTGTCGGCGCGGGAACCGTGCTGACGACAGAGCAGGTGGATCGGGCGGTAAATGCCGGAGCGAAGTTTATTGTGAGTCCCGGATTGAATCCGGAAGTTGTAAAATATTGTATTGAAAAAGAGATTCCTGTCTGTCCCGGAACTTCCAATCCCAGCGACGTGGAGCAGGCGATTGCGCTTGGGCTGGATGTTGTCAAGTTCTTCCCCGCAGAAGCGGCAGGCGGACTTGCCATGATCAAGGCAATGGCGGCACCCTATACGAAGATGAAATTCATGCCTACCGGCGGGATCAGCGCGAAGAATTTAAACGAATATCTTGCGTTTGATAAGGTTCTGGCATGCGGCGGAAGCTGGATGGTGAAAGCCGATCTGATCAAAGCGGGTGATTTTGACCGAATCACCGCATTGACCAAAGAAGCGGTGGATACCATGCTGGATTTCAAGATCCGTCATGTCGGCATCAACGCGGCGGAAGAAGCGGAAGCATGTCGGACGATAGAGATGATGGAGCAGTTCTTCGGTTTCGAAAAGAAGGAAGGGAATCTTTCGTTTTTTGCGGGAGAGGGTATCGAGGTCATGAAGAGTCCATATTTCGGGACACACGGACATATTGCGATCGCAACCGACAATGTAGACCGTGCGGCATATCATCTGAGCAGGAGAGGCTGCAAGTTCAATATGGAAACTGCAAAATATGATGAAAAGGGACGGCTGAAGTTTATCTACGTGCAAGAAGAATACAGCGGCTTCGCATTGCATTTGATTCAAAGATAGTTTTGTAAGACGGCAGGAGGAGAGAAATGGGAAAGGTAATTACGTTTGGAGAAATCATGCTGCGTCTGGCACCGGAGGGATACTACCGGTTCGTACAGGCGGAGAAATACGGTGCAACCTACGGCGGCGGGGAAGCCAATGTCGCGGTTTCGCTGGCAAATTACGGGATGGATGCAGCCTTTGTGACGAAGCTTCCGAAGCATGAGATCGGACAGGCGGGCGTCAACGCACTTCGGAATTTCGGTGTTGACACTTCTTATATTGCCAGAGGCGGCAATCGTGTCGGAATCTACTTTCTGGAAAAGGGGGCGAGCCAGAGACCCAGCAAGGTGATTTATGACCGTGCGAATTCCGCAATTGCGGAAGCAACGGCGGATGATTTTGACTGGGAGCGGATCTTTGCGGGTGCTTCCTGGTTCCATTTTACCGGAATTACACCGGCGCTTTCCGACAACATGGCACAAGTTTGTCTGATGGCATGTAAGATCGTCAAGGAAAAGGGAATTACCGTCAGTTGTGACCTGAACTACCGCAACAAGTTATGGAGCAGGGAAAAAGCGGGAGAAGTGATGGGGCGCATTTGTCAATACGTGGATGTCTGCATCGCCAATGAAGAGGACGCATCCGATGTGTTCGGCATCAAGGCGGATGATACGGATGTTACAACGGGACAGGTCAATCATGAAGGCTATCAGGCGGTTGCCAAGCAACTGGCTGACCGTTTCG
>CAZNCH010000012.1:0-38722 GCA_964571555.1 uncultured Lachnospiraceae bacterium
AGAACGATCAGCATGTCCTTGAAACTGTAATGATTGAAATAGGTTGCGATACATGCCGCAAAACCGGCAAGCAACATGATAAGAGCGGGTATTTTTCTAGTGTTCATTCTTCTACCGTCATCAAATCGTTTTGATTGTTTTTCCAACTGCTTTGATAATAAAGTCGCCCGTTTCCGGATAAAATTCAACCGTTCTTCCGTAATTTTCACCGGTATCCTGCGCCAGAAGCGGGATTTTCATTTCCTTGAGAATCCGGATGACAGACTCGACATTGCGCTGACCGACCGCCATCAGATCACTTTTGTTCTGGAACGCAAACATCTGCGCCCCGCCTGCAATCTTCGCTACGAGCCGCCCGCGATTCGCGCCTTCCAAGACAATAACTCTCACCAGTTCGGCAATCCCTGTATCCGCAAATTTGGGAATCGAAGAAGATCCCTGGATCGCTTTGCTGTCCGGAAGCATGATATGTGCAAGTCCGCCGATTTTCGTGATCGGATCACGAATTGCGATCCCGACACAGGAACCCAACCCAAGTGTGGTAATCACGTTCGGACTCTTTACGATATTCAAATCCGCCATTCCAACTTTAACCATTTCTCCCATGAAGTTACTTCATCCTCACATTCCGATTGATGTTAATATCTTATCATAGGACTCCAAATCAGGAACAAGGATAAAGTAGCCATCCAACTGTATGTCGTCCGAAAAGGCTGTCTGTATCAGGAGGATCTTATCTCCGAGTTCACCGAATTCGATTGCGGGAACGCTCATAATCGCACCCGCCATATCCACACTGATCGCAGGAACCGAAGAGATGATCTTCAAATTGGTAAGCATCGATAACGAAGACAGATAGGAGCCTGTAATGATATTCCCGACCTCCTTGAGTGCTGAAATTTCCATTTCGGTAAAATCATCGTCCGAAGGCGGTGTCCCCATCAGAGAAGAAACCAGAACGCGGGCGGACTTCTCTTCGAGCAGGAACATGATACTGCCGGAGATATCTCCCTCCACCAGTTGATAGATTCCCGCCATAATCTGCTCTTCACCTCCCATGGCAGCGCCGACTTCGGAGAATTCGAGCAGGGCAACCTTCGGCACCCTCATATCCACCTTCTGGTTCAGCAATTGCGCAAGCGCAGTTGTCGCATTGCCTGCGCCGATATTGCCGATTTCCTTCAGGACGTCGAAATACACGCCTTCCATGTGATTTAAGTCAACTTTACCCATATCGCACCTCTCTTTGGTGAACAGTTCAACTAATCGGAAATCACTTTATCCAGATCCAGAAGTGAAATCAATCCCTCATTCGTCTTACCGATTCCCTTAATGTAAGTAGTCTCATCCTTTTTGGAAGTTGTAACCGAATCCACCTCATCTTCATCGATCATGACAACCTCTTTCACTTCATCAACGATGACGCCGACAGGAGCATTTTCGAGTTTAATGATAATGATTCTGGTACTGTTGGTGATCTCATCATCCAAAAGACCCAACTTCCGGCGCAGACTCATGACCGGCACCACTTCTCCGCGCAGATTGATGACTCCGTTGAAATAACTCTGCACATCGGGAACACGGGTGATGTTCTGCATACGCACGATATTCTCAATATACTTGATATCGATGCCGTACTGCTCCTCTCCCATCTGAATCACAATATATTGTGTGGAATCGGAATTGCCCAGGCTTTTCATAGCATCCATTTCAGCTTCCTCCCTCAATTAAATTAATACATTTGCATCAATGATCAGAGCAACTTCACCGTCACCGAGGATCGTTGCGCCGCTGATCAAACGTGTGGAACAGTTGATATACTTGCCGAGCGATTTAATTACGATCTCCTGCTGTCCGAGCAGTTCATCAACCACCAGACCGGCAAGCGCATCTCCTTTCTTTACGACGCAGACCACAAGATCCGCATTCGGATCTCTGGTGGATGCAACGCCCAGCACCTTGTCCATGCGAACGATGGGAATGACGTTTCCACGCAAATGAATGACTTCTTTCGCTTCTACGAACTTAATTTCATCATTTCTGATATCTTCAATCGTCTGAATGGACCCGAGTGAAATCGCATATTTTTCTCCGCCCACGGTAACCATCAATGCCTGAATGATCGCAAGGGTCAACGGGAGTCTGATTACGAAAGTGGAGCCCTCTCCCAGTTTCGTGCGTACCGAAACATCACCGCCGAGCGCTTCGATCTTGGATTTCACGACATCCAGACCAACGCCGCGGCCGCTGACATCGGACACCGCCTTGGCGGTAGAGAAACTGGGAAGGAAAAGCAGATCGACAATCTCTTTGTCAGACATGTTCTCCGCCTGTTCCGCAGTGACGGTACCTCTTTCGAGCGCCTTCGCCCGTACCGCCGCAACGTCGATTCCGTTACCGTCGTCTCTGACTTCAATGACAACATTATTGCCGTCCTGATAAGCATCCAAATAGATGGAGCCGACCTCCGGCTTCCCTCTCTGCTTTCTCAGTTCATTGTTTTCAAGCCCATGATCTGCGGAATTGCGGAGCAAGTGCATCAGAGGATCTCCGATTTCATCCACAACGGTACGATCCAGTTCCGTCTCTTCCCCGGACATAAACAATTCCATTTTCTTGTCCAATTTCTTGGACAGATCCCTGATCATGCGAGGGAATTTATTCACAACGCTTTCAATCGGCACCATGCGAACCTTCATCACCGATTCGTGAAGATTCGTGGTGACGCTCTCCAGATATTCAATCTGCTCGTAGAAGGATGAATTGTCTGCCCCGCCGACTGCAGAAGAGGAGAAAGACACAATGGAATTCTTTGCAATGATCAACTCGCTGACAAGATTCATCAGCACATCCAGTTTCTCAATATCTACACGCACGGTTCTGTTGACCACAGGCTTGCCGACAGAGGTTGATTTCTTGCCGGAGAATTCCTTGGTCGCAGCCGGTGCAGCCAAAGCTGTTGCAACTGCGGTACTTTCTTCTTTCTCTGCGGTTTCTTCCGGTGCTTCCTCTTCCGCCGCTGGCAGCCATTTCGTATCGGTAACCACCTCTTCCCCGACCGTCCGATCAATTTCGGAAACGCTTAAAATCGCAGCTTTCACCTGGTCATAAGAGGCTTCGGAAATCAGGAACACACTGAACTCCAGATCAAAATGCTCGTCCTCGATATCCTGCACGCTCGGATTCGATATGATAATCTCGCCGACCTCTTCGAGCGCCTTGAACACAAGAAATGCGCGCGCTGCTTTCAGGATACAGGTCTCCTGCACATAAACGGTAAAGGCATAAACATGATAATTCTTATGGAAGGCTTCTCTGATCGCATGCAATTCATGACTCTGCAACTTAATTTCTCTGTATTTCCGATCTTCGAGCCCTGCCTCTGCATCGCTCTTGGGCGGGATCGGAGCCTTTTCTTCGGGTACGGAAACAGGCGCGCTGCTGCCCTCTTCCAGAATCTTCTTCAGTTCCCGAATGATCGGCTCATGATCATTGGTTCCCTCATCCCGTGTCTCCTGAATCGTATTCTTATACTCTTCCAGCGCGTCAAGCGCCTGAAAGAGAATATCGATCAGGTGCGAACTCACCTTCATCTTGCCGTTTCTGACTTCCGAGAAGATATTTTCCATATCATGCGTCAACGTCTGCATCCGCTTATAGCCCATGGTTCCTGCCATTCCTTTGAGCGAATGCGCAGCACGAAAGATCTCATTGATGGTATCTTCGTTCTCCGGCTCATTCTCCAATATCATCAACTGGTCGCTTAAAGACTGCAAATGCTCCGTTGTCTCATCCAAAAAGATTTCCAGGTATTGGCTTACATCCATAATTAACGTACCCCCACTTCTTTTATAATTGTATCCGCCACTTCTTCGAGCGGAAGGATTTCATTGACAAGCCCTGTTGCCGCAATGCTCTTTGGCATCCCATATACGGCGGATGTGGATTCATCCTGAGCGATGACGAAGGTATGTTTCTGATCCGTCAATGTTTGGATTCCTTCCGTTCCGTCACTGCCCATGCCGGTCAACACTACACAGACAACTTCATCAAAGGGCGATTCCGCAAGCGACTCATACATATAATTGGCGCAAGGCTTAACGCCTTCCCTGAAAGGATCGTCCGTACATCGAAGATAAGACAGCCCGTTGATCTGAACCACTTTCAGGTGTGTGCCGCCCTGTGCGATATAGACATGTCCTTTCTCGATTCGGGTGTTCTCTTTGGCTTCCTGAACGGGAATCTCGCAAATCTCGTCGAACCGCTCCGCCAGAGAAGAGGTGAAGCCCTTCGGCATGTGCTGCACCAGAAGGATCGGAGCATCGATGTTCTTCGGAAGTTTCGGGAGAACGGAATGCAGCGCCCTCGGTCCTCCTGTAGAACTGGCAATCGCCACAATCTTGCTTCCGGTTCTCTTGCCTTCCCGTTTTCGCAGTGAAACATCCGTCGCCCGAACCGGAGCGGTTGCCGTTTTCTTCTGCCGCAGTTCCTTCTCCGGAAGTTTGTGGATATTCACGTCGACCCTTGCTTCAAACGTGCGCTTTTTCTGTGTAAGAAGCGAAGTCTGCGTTCTCCTGCTCCCTGCCGTGGCATTTGCCACCGTCCAGAGCTGCCGGATAAAACCTTCCTTGAACGCTTCATTTCTGGCGTCTACAACGTACTCCGGTTTCGTGATGAAATCGAGCGCACCAAGTTCCAACGCAGTCAACGTTTCCCTTGCGCCCTCTCTCGTCGTGGTGGATGCCATCAGCACATTGGCGGAAACGGAAGAATTCTGCATTTCCTGAAGCATCTGCAGCCCTGTCATCTTGGGCATATACACATCCAGAACCACGGCGTCGTAAGTTCTCGAAACCACATACTTGAAGCCTTCTGCACCGTCTGTCGCCATATCGGCAACTTCGAATCTGTCGTCTGCATTGATTATATCACAGAAGACTCTTCTCATGAGTGCAGAATCATCAACTATCAGTACTTTTTTCTTCATAAATAACTGGACCTCTGCCTGTGTCTGATTTTCCGCTCTTCCTCAAAGATATACCGGATAATGCTTTCCCTATCGTCATTCAGGATATTTACGAACTGAATCCGATGCTCATATTCATCTTTTCGGTTCTCCAACGGTTCGGACAGCAATACTTTTCCGATCAGTTTATATTCATTCAGCGCGCCGCTGACATACAGCGCGAAAACGAATTGGATGTGGGTTCCCTTCGGATATTTCACCCTGGAGATAAATCTTGCGCCGCCACCCGAAATATCAACCATAATGCCGTTGTCGAAAGTGATGTCGGTATCCACGAAACGAACCTTTTCCTCCATCCCGTTGACATCATCTTCCGAGACCGGTCGTGATTTCATATCCAGCACGCAATTCAATCTGTAGTACTCTCTTCTCTGGTACTTCCGCAGATCCGTAGTCAGTTCCACGACCAGAACGAACACATTGTCTCTCTTATAGCGATCGATGATTCTTCCCAGACACTGATAGAGACCCGACTGCGTATAGAAACAGACGCTGTATTCCCCGTCCACCGGAAGCAGAATCAATTTCCCCTGTTCCATCGGCATGCCGATCTTAATCTGGTCTTCGGACACAATATCATAGACCTGACTCCTGTAACTCTTCTTCCCGACGTTTTGATTCACTTCCGTGCTCATTGCATTCTCAATCGTCTCCAGATCCAGTTTGTCTCCGATGGTTACATATTTTGATATCATACTGTCACCCCTTATTTGTATTCCCTCTGACTATATTTGCGAAGAATCCCGCCATTCCGTATTTACGGAATACAGGATCGGTGCTTCCGTTCACCAGCGTTACCGCAAGATCCCTGAATGCAACGGCAGACTTGGCGTTCGGATTTTCAATTGAAATCGGCGTCTGCTGCATGATTGCCTTGACCAGCTGCGGGTCTTCCGGAATGACCCCGACAAAGGCAATCGGAATCTTCAAATATCTGCTGACGACGGCGTTTAATTTATTAAACAACTGCCTGCCCTCATCGAAATCCTGCACTTTATTCGTGATCACCTTGATCTTGGTCATATCCCTGTTAAATCTGGGATGTCGGTTCAACGCTTTCAACAGCGAGTAGGAGTCGGTAATGCTCGTCGGCTCGGGCGTGGTGACCAGCAGCACCTCTCCGCTTGCCACCAGGAACTCAATCACGGCATCCGAGATCCCCGCGCCGGTATCGATGATAATGTCGTCCGCCAGCACATCCAGTTCCGCCAGATTCTGAATCAGATAGTTGATATAATCCGGTCCGAGATTGGACAGCCCTGCGATCCCAGAACCGCCCGAAATGAACCCGATCTCCATCGGTCCCATGGTAATGATATCCTTGATATTCTTTCCCTGATAGATCAAATCGCTTAAGTTGTGCTTCGGAACCGCCCCAAACATCACCTCGATATTGGCGAGCCCGAAATCGGCGTCGAAAATGATCACGCGATGCCCCATTTTGCGAAGCTGCACCGCAAGATTGATGGAAACGTTTGATTTGCCGACGCCGCCCTTGCCGCTGGTCACTGTAAGCACTCTGGCGGTCGGACGCTGTTTTCCGGATTGATTCTTGATAATATTACGTAACTTCTCGGCCTGATCCATATCAATGCCCTCCCAGAAGTTGTTTGACGGTATTTTGCGGGCTGAATTCGCAGATATCATCCGGTACATTCTGTCCGCAGGTAATATAAGCAAGATCCGCGCCCGTGTACATTCTTAAGTTGAAGAGATTTCCCAGCGTCGTCGTCTCATCCAACTTGGTGAAAATCATTTTAAATTCGGCAAGTGACTGATAAGCGTCTGCAATGCTCAGCAAATCGCGATATTTCGTCGTTGCGGAGACCACCAGATAAACTTCCTTCTCCATGGATTCCTCCACGCAGTTGACAAACTGAATCATACTGTTCTTCTGCACTTCGTTGGTATGCGAATGTCCCGCGGTATCCACGAGAATGTAGTCGACATTCTTGAAATCTTCAATCGCCGTCTTCATCTCATCCGCGGTATAAATCACACGGAAGGGCGCATCCAAAATATTCGCATAAGTCCGTAGTTGTTCCGCCGCTGCAATACGGTAGGTATCCGTTGTCAGCAGCACGACATTTTTCTTCTCGTTGACAGAGAGTCTGGATGCGATCTTGGCGATTGTCGTCGTCTTGCCGACGCCGGTCGGACCGACGAAATACACCAGTTTCGCGCCTTTCTTGGCAGGAAGAATCCCGTTCTGCTCCCCGAACATCAGGATCATCTTTTGATAGATAACGGAAAGCACGGAATCGATCGTCACCTTGGGCTTCTTGATCCGATCCACCTCGTCCAGCAGATCATTCACATACTTCTCGTCCACATCGTTATCGACGAGCGTATTATAAATCAACTTCATAAAGGCGACATTACTGTCTTCCGTTTGCGCGAACTGCTCCTCTTCGTCCTCATTCTCCTTTACCAACTGGTGTTCCAGCAGTGAATGCAGACTTTCCAGTTTCTCTTCCAGAACGCGCTCGCTCTCCGGCTTCTTGGTGGGCACTTCGGGCAGAATCTGCAAATTGACGGGCTGCGCCGGACGAAACTGCGGACGCTCCTGCTCTTCCTCCATTGCGGCGTTGACTTCCACGATCGGTTTCTTCAAGAAAGAAAACAACCCTTTCGGTTTCGCGTTTTTCACGTTCAGAATGGTAATGTTGTTCCCCAGTTCTTTCTTGGCCAGAGCAATCGCTTCCGCTTCGGTTTTTCCTTGAAATTTTTTGATAATCACTAAGCTGCCACCGTTCCGACTGACTGCAATTCAACATTGGTGTCAATCTCGTTATATGATACAACAATCAAATCCTTAAAATAATCTTCCGTCAGTTTCTTGAAATACATCCGCACAATCGGAGACGTAATGATGATCGGATTCTTGCCGAGCGCCTCCAACTTCTCGGTCTCATCCTTCACCGACCGGATAATCGCCTGTGTGCGGTCGGGATCCAGCGTGAGATATGCGCCCTGTTCCGTCTGCTTCACGGAGTTCATGATTTCCTGCTCCACTTTCGGATCCAGCGTCACGACGCTCGTCGGTTCGTTCGAAGGAAAGTACTTGGCGGAAATCGCACGTTTCAGGCTCTGTCTCACATATTCCGTTAACACGTCCGTATCTCTGGTCACCGTTGCATGATCGGCAAGTGTCTCAAAAATTGTCAGCAGATCCCGAATCGAAATCCCTTCTTTGAGCAGATTCTGTAAAACCTTCTGGATCTCACCCAGCCCAAGCAATTTCGGAATCAATTCCTCGACCAGAGAAGGATTGCTCTCTTTGATATTGTTGACCAGATTCTGAACATCCTGTCTGGAAAGCAGTTCCGAAATATACTGTTTGATGATCTCCGTCAGATGTGTAGCAATGATGGAAGGGGGATCCACAACCGTATAGCCGAGCGATTCCGCCCTCTCACGCTGCGACTCCGTGATCCATGTCGCCGGAAGATGGAAGGACGGCTCAAAGGTCGGAATGCCGGAAATCTCTTCTTCCACAAAGCCGGGGTTCATCGCCATATAGTGATCAAACAGAATCTCACCCTCCGAGACCTGAATGCCCTTGATTTTAATGATATACTGATTCGGATTCAACTGAATATTATCACGCAAACGAATGATCGGAACAACGGTACCCAGTTCCAGCGCAATCTGCCGCCTGATCATAACCACACGATCCAGCAGATCACCGCCCTGGTTCACATCGGCAAGCGGGATAATGCCGTATCCGAATTCGAGTTCAATCGGATCCACCTGTAACAAAGAAACAACATTCTCCGGCTTGCGGATCTCCTCTGCGGCGCTTTCATCCTGATCGACTTCTCCCTCCACCTTGCTGATTTCAATGTTGTTGGCAATGATCCGTCCGACAATGATAAACACCATTCCGAGCGCAAGAAAGAGAACCACGTTCAGCGGGGTGAACACTCCGAGAAAACAAACCGTTGCGCCGACAAAATACAGCACCTTCGGGATGCCGAACAGCTGCCCGACCAATACATTTCCGAAATCCGCCTCTTTCGAGCCCTTGGTCACAAGAATACCCGTGGAAAGCGAAATCAGAAGCGAGGGGATCTGGCTGACCAGCCCGTCGCCGATCGTTAGAATCGCATAACGGTTGATCGCAGCGGAGAAATCCATATTGCCGCGGATCATTCCCATTGCAATGCCGCCGATGATATTGACCACCGTAATGATCAGTCCGGCGATCGCGTCTCCTTTGACATACTTCACCGCACCATCCATGGAACCGAAGAAACTGGCTTCCTGTTGAATCTTATCGCGTCTGGACTTCGCTTCTTCATCCGTGATCGCGCCGGTGTTCAGATCCGCATCGATCGCCATCTGTTTGCCGGGCATCGCATCCAGTGTGAATCTCGCCGTTACCTCAGCCACTCGCTCGGAACCCTTGTTGATGACCAGAAACTGAATGATGATCAGTACAATGAACACGATCGCTCCGATGATCAGATCGCCGCCGCCGACAAAATCGCCAAAAGTTTCCACTACGTTTCCGGGCTTGCCGGTCGAAAGAATCAGTCGCGTGGACGAGACGTTCAAAGAGATACGAAAAATAGTCGTAAAAAGCAGGATCGTCGGAAAGAATGACATATCCAGCACTTCCTTCGAAAACATCGCATTGAACAGGATGGCAAACGCGAGAGACATGTTAATTGCAAGCATCACGTCCAGCAAACCGGACTTGATCGGTATAATCAGAAAGATAAAAGCGCTCAACAGATACAGAGCGACGCCCAGATCAGCTTTTCTGACTTTCATGTTTGCCTCCTTTCTTCACAAAGATTCCTATATCATCACATTCTTATGCGCTGTGTCTTTTGTTGTAGATCGTTGCCAGAATCTCCGCTACCGTCTGGTAAAGTTCCGCCGGAATCTGCGCGCCCAGATCCACATTGTAATAGAGCATCCTTGCCAGCGGTTTATTCTCGACAATCTCGATCTCGTGGCTCTTCGCCTCTTCCTTGATCCTCATTGCCAGGAAATCTTCTCCCTTTGCCAGCACATACGGCGCTTCGAACTGCTCAGGATCATATTTCAGTGCGACCGCAAAATGCGTCGGGTTGGTAATGACGACATCCGCCTGCGGGATTGCAGCCATCATACGTCTGCGGCTGGCTTCCTGCATTCTCCTTCGCTGCTTGCCCTTGATCTCCGGATCACCCTCTGCATTCTTCCATTCATCCTTGACCTCCTGCTTGGTCATCTTCATATCATCCTGAAACTTCCATTTCTGATAGAGATAATCCGCAAGACCGATCACGATATAAAACAGAGAAATCTTAAGTCCCAGATCGATCGCCATACCGCCGAATAACTTGACCGCGTCGATGAGTTTCATATCATAGAGGAGAAAAAGCTTGCCGATGCTGTCTTTCATGGTGGAATATACCAGATAGAACACCAGCGCAAGCTTGACCAAGGATTTCAACAGTTCAAACAGTTTCTCTTTCGAAAAGATCTTCTTGAATCCCTTGAGCGGATTGATCTTGGAAAATTTCGGCTGCAGCGGTTTGGCGGTCACCTTCCATTTCACCTGAATGACTTCGATGAAGAAAACTACCGCCACACCAATTGCAAAAATCGGCAGCAGAATCAGCATGATCCGCAGCAGCAACGAATTGAGCAGGATCGTATAATCTCTGGACGTAATCATTCCATCCGGCAGTTTCGTGAAATCAGCCAACTGAGAATAAACAAAATTGAAATTCTCGATAAACTGTCGCCCCATCTGCCCCGCCCAGATCTTCAAGCAGAGGAAGAGAGCGACTAAACCGAACGCCGTACTGATCTCGCGGCTCTTGGCAACCTGTCCTTCTTTTCTGGCGTCGCTCAGTTTTTTCTCGGTTGCGGGCTCGGTCTTCTCACCGCCCGCTCCTTCTTTTGCAAATAACTGCAGATCGTATTGCAAAAGAAACAGTTCCTCTCTCATAGCCACCCTCATGTCCGCGCTAGCTAATGGAATGCACCATTGCGGTCACCATCACCTTCATCTCTCTGAAAATGAAATCCGAGATACTCGGCATTGCGCCGACCGAAAGAAATAAAATTGTCAATCCGACAAGAATTTTGATCTGAATGCCGACCGAAAACATATTGATCTGCGGTGCGGATTTCGCAAGAATCCCGAGTACCGCATTCAGAATCATGATGGATGCCACCACCGGAAGACACAGTTGGAAGGCAATCAATACATAGTCTGTCAGAAATTGTTTGATGGTAGTCACCATGTTTTCGGAATGGAAGTTCGCCATTCCGACAGGGATCAACGTATAGGTCTCTATGATGGCTCTGATGAAAAAATGATGCAGATTGGATACCATCATAATCAGCATGACGCCATACTGATACAGCGTGCCGGTAAAGCCGGTGGATTCTCTGGTCATGGGATCCATCAACTGTACCATGGACAGTCCGACTTCCATATCGGCAATTCTCCCCGCAAACTGGACGATATAGGTGCAGATGTTCGCGGAAAACCCGATCAGCAGACCGGTGATCCCCTCTTTCAGAACCAGCACGGAATACATGAGAATCGAGTGATATGCCGGAACGGACGCATCCGGCGTCATACGATAGACAATCAATGACAGAAAAATGCCGATCCCGACCCTCACCATTCTGGGAACACTGTTGATGGAGAAAAAGGGCGCCGCGTAAATAAAGCAGGTCATTCGTACCAGCACCAGTAAAAAATACTCCAGATCATAATAAGAAAAAGAATAATTCAGCATAGGATTCACCGAACAAACAGAGCGAAATTATTCCATAGATCCTGTGTAAAAGTAATCATATTATTGATCATCCAGTGTCCGAGCAGCATCAGCGTCAGAAAGATTGCAAGAATCTTGGGAACAAAGGTCAGCGTCTGCTCCTGGATCGAGGTTACCGTCTGAAAGATACTGATGGTAAGTCCCACGATCAGAGAAATGAGAAGCAGCGGCGATGCGGTCTTAATAATCGTAAACAGCGCGTCTCTCATGATCTGTGTTACAGCATCAACGGTCATACGCTTCTCCTTTCCTCAATCAAAAATACGTCAGTAAAAGGTTCTGATCAGATTACCGATGACCAGATTCCAACCGTCGGCAAGCACAAACAAAAGAATCTTGAACGGCATGGATATCGTGGTGGGCGGCAGCATCATCATGCCCATGGACATTAAGGTGGAGGCAACCACCATATCGATGATAATGAACGGAATATACAGAAGGAAGCCCATAATAAAGGCGGTTCTTAACTCACTGATGATGAAACCGGGCACCAGCACCCGCGTCGGAATATCATCGATGCTATCTACCGTTTCAATTCCCTCGATATCCAGAAACAGTCGGACATCCTTTGCCTGTGTCTGTCCGTACATAAATTCCCGCATCGGAATCATGGCGGTTTCAAAGAACTCCTGCTGTCCCATCTCTCCCGCTTCAAACGGCTGAATCGCCGTTGTGTTCACCTTCGTGATCACGGGATTCATCACAAAAAATGTCAGGATCAGAGAAAGCCCGATCAGCACGATATTCGGGGGTGCCGACTGGGTGCCAAGCGCTGACCTGACAAAGTGCATGACAATGACAATTCTGGTAAAACTGGTCATCATCACAAGGAGCGTGGGCGCCAGCGAAATCAGTGTCAGTGTAATCAGAATCCGCAATGTGCCGGACACATTTCCTTCTCTGTTCTGATAGGTGACCGTAAGGTTGTTGGATACGTTCAGTTCCCTTAAATCCTCTGCGGTCTCGGCACTTCCCGGCTCGTTGATTACGGTTCTGTTCTCATTCTCGGCATCCTCACGGATTCCGATGCTGTCCAAATCGGAGGCATGTACCGATCTCGGCGCTGCAACAGAAAAAAACGCCACACAACAGACAAAAACGGCAAAAATCAGCACGAATTTTTCTCTTTTGTTGAGGCTTTTACTCATGACCATCGCTCCGTTTATGCATCTTGTCTTTTGCTTTGTCCAAAAACTGTCGAAACTGATCCTGCGTCACATTCCGATCTGTGGATAAATCGAGATCCTCCCCGTCCAATTCGACAAAATATTTGATCTCGTCCTTGCCGATTCCGATCAGGAAAAACCGGCTTCCGACCTTGATGATCTGGAGAAACTTATTCTGAGCCACCTTATGCGTTTCGATGACCTCGAAATTCCTGTTTCCGGACTGCATCTTCTGATATTTCCCGACCCATCGCAAAGAAAACTGTGTCAGGAAAATCACAAACACAAACACCAAAAGTGCAGTTAAAAACTGCACAATGGAATTCGTATTTGAAACATAAGCCAGAATCATTTCATCTACCCTACGACTTTTTTAACGGCTTCTATCACACGATCCGCCTGGAACGGCTTCACAATAAAATCTTTTGCTCCCGCCTGAATCGACTCGATCACCATTGCCTGCTGACCCATCGCGGAACACATAATGACAAGCGCACTGCCGTCGGCTTCCTTGATCTTCTTCAGTGCCTGGATGCCATCCATCTCCGGCATAGTAATGTCCATCAATACCAAATCCGGCTTCAACTCATTGTACTTCTCTACCGCCTTTGCGCCGTTTTCCGCTTCACCGGAAACGTTGTAGCCGTTTTTGGTGAGAATGTCCTTAATCATCATTCTCATAAATGCTGCATCGTCACAAATCAAGATGTTTTTTGCCATTTCTTTTCTCCTATACTCTTATTTTAGTATTTCAGTAACTCTGACACCAAAATTCTCTTCAATCACTACGACTTCACCCTTGGCAACCAGTTTGCCATTGACCAGCACGTCGACCGGTTCTCCTGCAATCTTCTCCAGTTCAATGATCGTTCCCGGTGCGAAATCAAGAATATCGCTGATCGCCTTGCTGGTTCTGCCGAGTTCTACCGTAACTTCCAGCGGAACGTCCTTAATCAGAGAAATGTTCTCCTGCGTCTGCATCGCTCCGACGTCATTTGAAAATGCCTGGAAAGAAGCGGGTTGTATGTTGATGTTGGGCATATTCGGCATTCCCATTGCAGGCATACTCATATTCATTCCGGTATTCACCCCCATATTCATCCCCATCGGTGCGCCCATGCCCATGGATGCCCCCATATTGACAGGATCCATGCCCATGTTCGCGCCCATATCCATCGGTGTAGGTACCGGCGGAGGCGTCGGCGGTGTCCTTTCCGGGGACACCAGCGGTGCTGCCGGTTCCGGTTCCTGATTATCTATAAAGTAACCGTATAAGGTCTTCGCGAATTCAATCGGGTACAGTTGCATGAACTTGGAATCCACCAGATCACCGACCTGCATACGAAAGGTGATTTTCACAAATTCCTCTCCCAAAAAAGGAGAGATATCCGTTCCGGTTTGCATCATGTCGGAATCCAGCAGGATACTCTCCGGCGGAGAAATATCGATGGTCTTGCCCAGCATGGAAGACAGCGACGTGGCGCTGGAACCCATCATCTGATTCATCGCCTCGGAAATCGCACTCAGATACAGTTCTCCGAGTTCCCCTTCTATGTTGGTTCCGTCACCGCCCATCATCAGATCGGTGATGACCTTAACATCCGACTCCTTTAAGACCAGGATGTTCGTCCCCTGCAGACCGGAAATATATTGAATCTTGATAAAGACACAGGGTCGTTCGTAATCCTCAACGATCCGATCCCAGGTTGCCATCTCTACAACCGGAGTCGTAATGCTCACCTTACGGTTCACCAAGGAATATAGAGTCGTCGCAGATGTTCCCATACTGATATTCGCAACTTCTCCGATGGCATCTTTCTCATCGTCCGTCACCGTCAGTGCGCTTCCCGCGCCACCGGGCTCGGGGGACGGCGGTACGGACTGCGTTTCCGCCGAATCCGACACTTCAGTCATACCATTTAGGAGTGCGTTGATCTCGTCCTGGGACAGCATTCCATCCATCTATGATTCCTCCTCTCTAAGTATTGACGTTACCCTCACGGCGTAAGACTCTCTTGAGGATCCCGGTAAAGCCTTGAATTTCTTAAGATTGCCGACGAATACTTCCAGTTCCTGATCCACCTTGGAATTCAGTTTGATAATGTCGCCCGTCTGCAGGCTGACAAAATCGCTGACCGTTACAAGGCTCTTTCCCAGAACCGCACGAATCGGCATATCGACACGACGAATTGCGGCTTCGATGAATTCCTCGAAATCGTCCTCGTCATTCTCTTTCATGCTGGAGAACCAATACTTCGTATTGAGTTTATCCATCACGGTTTCCAGCGTGAAATACGGAAGACAGACATTCATCAGACCCTCGACGTCTCCGATCCGCACATTGATCGTCACAATGGCAATCATGTCCGAAGGTGCGATGATCTGCGCAAACTGCGGGTTCGTCTCGATTCGTTCCAGAATCGGATTGACCTCGACGACATTCTTCCACGGCTCCCGCAGCAGATTCACACAAACCGACATGATTTTATCGATAATGGATCTCTCGATCTCCGAAAAATCTCTGCTCTTTTCCAGAGGATTGCCCTGACCGCCAAGCATGCGGTCGATCATTGCAAAGCCGAGGTTCGCCGCCATTTCCAACATGATGTTGCCGTTTAACGGCTCAAAGTTGATGACCGAGAGAAGAACGGGATTCGCCAGCGCCGTGGAAAACTCCGAAAACGTACATGCTTCCGAATTCACCACGCTGACCTGAATATTCTTCCTCAGATAAACGGGCAGATTCGTGGAAAGGAGTCTGCCATAATGTTCAAAAATGATTTCAAGAGTACGAAGATGTTCTTTGGAAAACTTGGCGGGACGCCTGAAGTCGTAATCCTTCGTTGCCTTTTCTTCGACGTTAATCATTTCATCCGCATCAAGTTCCCCTGAGCTTAACGCTTGAAGCAGACTGTCTATCTCATTTTGCGAGAGCACCTCGCCCATTAAGCTCACCTCGCTTTACTTAAATCTCGCAGTCCTGCGGAACAATGCTTCTGTCTGATTGCTTATTGGAACTTGATGTCCCTGAAGTATGCTTCATAAATAAACGAAGAGTCGAAAGTCTTCTGCACTTTGGCAAGGATCTCCTCTTCCATTCCCTTGCGGTCGTTCATCGCTTCTTCTTTCGTATAAGAACCGATTACATCGATGATCTCGCTCTTGATCTTACTCTCCTTTTCGGAAAGCATCGGCTGATAGGTTCCGTAATCCGGATCCTTGGTATTCATGGAAAACGATACGGAAGCGAGCGCGTAATGCTCCGAGCCGTCTTCGCTCGGCTTCAGCGCAATCGTCATTGCGTCTTCAATGTTATATACCGCGGTATCGGCGATGCTGATCGTCTCCGCCGCCGGTTCCTCATCGGAAGGCTTGGAAAGATCCAGCGACAAAGCCGCCGCAATGTCGTCTACAAGCGCCATGGTCTTCTTGTTGGCGGATACCAGAGAAAACATTGTGATCCCCGTAAGAACGAGATTCACAATCAACAAGGCCAGGATCAAAATGGTAAGCAGATTCTTCTTCATGATTCACTCCTGTTTCTAATAACTGCCCGTGGTGTGATAGATCTTGATCTCCACACGCCGGTTCTTGGCTCTCCCCTCGGGCGTTGCATTGTCATCCACCGGAATGTATTCTCCTCTGCCGGTGTGTTTCACGGTGGCGGGATCAAGGGTTGTATGCTCCATCAGATAATCAAATACCGAAAGCGCTCTTGCGCTTGAAAGCACGTTGTTGTTCGCGTAACGACCGCTGATCGGCACATTGTCCGTATGACCTTCAATCTCGATCTCGCTGCCGGAATACTTCTGTAGAATCACACCGATCTTATCCAGTACCGGATAAGCCGCCGGTTTTACTTCCGCCCTGCCCGAATCAAAGAGAATCGCGCCGTTGAGCGTGAGCTGCACATATTGCGAGGTGAAGTCGATGTCCACTTCATCCGCCAACTTCTGCTCCTTCAAAATCTCTTCAATCACCTCAACCATTTCCTCGGACTTGGCGATATCTCTCGCAAGCCTCTCCTCTGCGATCGCCTGTTCAATGTCCGCTCTGGCGTCCGTATTCTCGGCGCTCTGTCCGACCTCTGCATCATAGGCGTCCTGACGATCCGTTTCCTGCGCGGTACGTCCCATGGAATTCATATACTCGTCCAATTCGTTCAGCTGACTCACACCGTTCGAGATCAGAATCCCGTCTCCAAGCGAAGTGGCTCCGCCGGAAAAGATACTGAACGTATCGGATAGCGAGGCTGCAATGGCTTCGAATTTCTGCGCGTCGATCGTTGACATTGAGAAAAGTAAAACGAAGAAACACAGAAGGAGATTCATCAGATCGGCAAAGGTATTCATCCACGCAGCGGCCTTTTTCGGTTCCTCCGGCTTGCGTTTAGCCATTTTCCTCACCTCCGCCCTTGTCCTTCCCGACGGTATCCCTTTCGGTAGGCGACATGAACGATTTCAGTTTCTCCTCTATGACACGCGGATTCTCCCCCGCCTGAATCGAAAGCAGACCTTCAATGATGATTTCTTTGATCTGCATTTCGGCGTTGTTGATTTTCTTTAATTTGGTTGCAAGCGGCGTACAGATCCAGTTCGCAAGGATCGAGCCGTAGAACGTGGTGACTAGGGCAACCGCCATGGAAGGTCCGATGCTCGCCGCGTTGTCCATGTGGTACAGCATCATAATAAGCCCCAGCAGCGTACCGATCATGCCCCATGCGGGTCCCATGCTCGCCAGATTCTCCCAGAAGTCCACCTTTACCTTATGTCTGTCGTCAATACTGACCAGTTCCGTCTCCATAATCGCACGGACAAGATCGGGATCCGTGCCGTCGACAATCAGCATGATTCCCTTCTGCAAAAACGGATCTTCCAGTTCTTCCGCCACTTCCTCTAACGACAATAAGCCTTCCTTACGTGCCACATTCGAAAGATCGATGATCTTCTGAATTATTCCCGCAGCATTCAGTGAAGGCAATTTAAATGCAATTCCGGCGCTTTTGATTCCACCGAGGAATTCTTTGATCGTACAACTGGCCAATACACAGGCAAATGCACCTCCGAAAGTAATCATGATGGAGGGATAGTCAACAAAATACTTGACGCCCGCGATACCGTCCTGACCGAGTGCAATCGAGATGATGATGAAAGCGAAACACGCCACGAACCCGATTATTGTAGCTAAATCCAATACTCCCACCTGCCTAATTCGTATAATTTCCCCTTGTATCGATTCTACTAAATTTTGAACCTATTGTCTATGTTTCTCATGCAAAAAGACGGTCAAAGAAACAATTCAAAGTATAAAAGACAAGGAAAACCCAAGATTTCCTTGTCCATTATACAACATGTTGTGGCAAATGTCTTTATAAATTACAAAATATTTGATATCTTTTCAAAACTTTTCAAAAAATCAAATCATTATCTCTTGAGGTTGGTCAGCTCTTCCAACATGGAATCCGATACCGTAATGATTCGGCTGTTTGCCTGAAAACCGCGCTGTGTGGTAATCATCTCGGTGAATTCCGCGGAGAGATCGACATTGGACATTTCCAGAACGCCTGTCGACAGTTTGCCGATGCCGTCCGATGTGACGTCGATGCCGATACCGTCAAACTGACCGGAGTTCATGGTCGTCTGATACATATTTTCACCGATCTTCTCAAGACCCGAAGGGTTCGCAAAAGACGCCACCGCAATCTGTCCGAGCAGTTTTGTGGTGCCGTTGTCATAGGCGGCATAGATCTTGCCGTCTGTCTGGATCGCCACACCGCTCATGGAGCCGACCTTGCGTCCCGCATACTGTCCGATCTCGTTGCCGGATTTCGCGCCAACCGTCGAGATACCGTTGTTATCGTACATGGTTGTCGTTGTCATGCCGACCGAGATATCCGAGAAGTTGGTCTGCGCGGCAGGGAAATCCATGATAAACGGATTCGTTGTGAAATCATTCGGATTCGCCGGCGTCTCTGCGGCGTTCCATCCCTCATAGGCGCCCGTTCCGACATTGTACTTAATATAGATGGTCTGCTCCGTTCCTGCAGCGCCGCCGATACTCGGAAGATCAAGTCCGTCGTCTTCATGCAGTTTTCTTGCTTTCCCGTCCGCATCCGTATAGACGATATCATTCAGCGTCAACCGATAGACGCCCTCCGTACCGGAGTTGGTCACCGCATATTTTGCAACATAACTGTATCCCAGATTGTCGTAGAAAGAAAGATTCACCACCTGCCCTGTGGTTGTCAGCGCCTTGGTGTTCTTGTCTATGATCCCCGTCAGATAAGCCTGCGTTGTCGCTTCCGGCTCGGACGTCATGTTCTCTGCGGACATGATTTTCAGCGCCGTTACATTATCCTGTTTGATGGAGCCGGGAGATAAGGGGTCTTCCTGCCAGCCCATGACAGTGAAACCGTTGCTGGTCATTGCCAGATTGCCCACGCCGTCCACATAGAACGCGCCCGCTCTGGTGAAATAGTTGTTGGAACCGTCTGAAACGATAAAGAAACTGTTTCCCGTGATCTGAATATCAAACGGGTTGCCGGTCGCCTGACTCGCACCGGAAGTTGTGACATTTGTGTTGATGGCGCCGTTGGTTACGCCCAGACCGATCTGTTTGGCATTGATGCCGGCTCTCCCCGTTGCGGCGTTTGCGCCGGATGCATTCTGTGTTGTCTGGTACATCAGTTCCGAAAAAGTAACATTGCTGTTTTTAAAACCGACTGTATTTACGTTTGCGATATTATTACCGATTACGTCCATCTTGGTCTGGTGTGTCTTGAGTCCCGTCACACCAGAAAAAAGTGATCTCATCATAATTTAATGACCTCTCTTTCAGGCAATCACCGCTCCGTCAATGTTGGTGAAGATATTTTCCTTCGCTTCTTTCTGATCCATTGCGGTAATCACGGTGTTATTCTTAATGTTTACGATAAATGCCAATTCATCTACCAATACAAGCGACTCATTGATTCCCTTCGCATTCGCTTTCTGTGTACCTTCGTTGAGCCGCATCAACTGGTCGCTGCTCAATTCGATATTCCGAACATCCAGTCGCTGCGCCGCATGTTTGGAGAATCTCACATCGGGAAGAGCACTTTCCTGCTTTCCGCGAAGAATCTCCGCAAAAGACGCGCTCTCAACGGGAGTACGGGCAGGCGCCTGCGGCTGCTGATACAGCTGCTTTGCCACCTGATCTATGGAAGGGTAATGGTTGTTTACCACTTTCATATTTTCTCCTATCTGCATGCCGTCGCATCCTATGCTTCGGCTGCCCTAAGCTCCGCAATCTTTGCTTCGTAATTCTCAAGACCCGTCACATAATCCTTCCCGATAAAGGTCTTCTGGTAGGAATCCATATCGTTATAGACCGCGCGAAGGTTGCTGATCACGTCCGCATAAGCGAGTGTAATCAGTTCCGGAGACGGAAGTTTCTGATAGGATTTCACGAAGTCTTCCGCAAGATTCGACGCATTGAAATACGCTGCATCGATCACGGTATCGAGATCGTCAATCGAGTAATCCTCTCCGTTCACGTGAAGTTTCGCTTTGTTGTTCTCGTAGAACACGTAGTCCACCTTACCCATGACGGATTTGATTTCGCCTGTCGTCTTATTCTCGGCATGAATCAGAACATACTGACCGACCAGGTTAGATGCTCTCTGTAATTCCATCGAATTAGACATATTCTGCATTTGTTCGAGTTCCGAAAAAGTGGTGAACTGGGAAATGTACTCCGTGTTGGATGTAGGCTCCAACGGATCCTGATACTTCATTTGTGCCACAAGCAGGTTTAAAAAAGCATCTTTGTCCAAATTATTTCCTGCTTTGCGTCCTTCTTTGACATTGGTGTTTCCTGCTGATGTGGTTTCTGTCGTTTGATAACTCAACTTACCGTCTATGACTTGTGCGATCAATGACATCAGTTACTCCTTTCTGGTCAAGCCGAAAAGTCGACACTTGTGCCGTTCATTTCCATCACATGTCTAGCAAGTTGATCTTCTTCATTAAGATTTGCAAGATCATCCGCTTCTGTATCATTCAGATTCAGATTGATCCGTTTGCGTCCTCTGTCGGCATTCTGTCGTTCCTGCCGATCATCCCGATCCTGAAAAGGTCCTCGGTC
Source organism: uncultured Lachnospiraceae bacterium (assembly GCA_964571555.1). Taxonomy (GTDB): domain Bacteria; phylum Bacillota; class Clostridia; order Lachnospirales; family Lachnospiraceae; genus UBA2868. Next base: position 21,108 of record CAZNCH010000012.1, read on the forward strand.
CAGATCATAACTTGCTACTGCTACTTCAACCGCTTCCACCCTGGTTCCCTGTTCTTCCATTGTTTCTTTCAAAACAAGCATCTGTGCTTCTAGGGATTCCCTCACCGCCTCGCTCTGCACGAGAAGCTGTGCCGTCACGATACCGTTCTGCGATGTAATATTCATGTAGACGGTGCCGAGGCTTGCGGGGTGCAGTTGTAATTCCATGGATGTTGTTTCCGGGCTGATATTAACTTTAATAAAATCTTTGACTTGGTTGACGATTTCCTCACCGTTTACGTATGACGAAAAATGTCTGACCGTTTCAACAACTTCTCCGATCTGATGCGTCTCAACGCTCTGCGTTACCTGCGGCTGCTGCGCCGTCTGTCCCGCTTCCTCTTCGTTTCCGGAACGATTCTGAGACATCAGTTGTTCGGAGCCGTTTCTCCTGGTTCCGGTTTCGGCGATCGCATTCACGCCTTCCGAAACTCTGCTTTCTTCACTTCGGTTGATCTCCACCTCGATCACAGGCGCTTTTCTGTCCTGTTCTCTTTCAGGCGTGATCTCTGTTTTCTGCTGCGTTTCTCCCGACTGCTTCATTGCTTCCACAATTTGATTGAATTCTTCGTCGGAAAGATCGAGTTCCGATTGCAGCGTTTCAGTGAAATCGGATACGAGGTCGATCATATTCATCATCTTTTGATACAGATTCTCGTCTGTCAGAAGCGTCACCGCATCTTCCTTGCCGCCGATCTGTAAGAGCAGTTCTTTCAACACATCGGTATTCAGAAGATCCGGTACGGAAATGTTCATGGTTTCCATGACTGCGTTCAGTTCTTCTTCCGAGATGTCGAACTCATTGATGATGGCTTCCTTTACCTCGTTTGCTTTTTGCGGAATTCGGTCGATTTTCTCCTTTTTCCCTGCCGTTCCTTTTGTGTCTTCGGTTCGTTCCGTTGTCTGATCCTTAAGGTCTTTCCTGCCTGTTTTCTCGACAACTGTTTTCTGCTGCTTTACGCTTTCGCTGTTTGAGTCGCTTTTTACGGACTTTCCTGCCGTATCGCTCATGCATCGCGCAAAGGACAAACCGTCTGACGCCGTTCGGTCTGCAGAGGAAGTTCTGTCCACCGTTCCGCCCTGTTTTGTAAACAAACTGTTTACATCTGCCACGGATGTAGCTTTCATCCTAGTCCTCCTCTCTATTCGGTTATCAAAGTGCAAAATACTACTCAAGTTATTTATCGGATCAATGCGTTGAATCCTTAACAAGAAATTGTGGTTTTTTATGTAATTTTTTGATTCATTCTCTATATCATGGTTCCGCGGTTCTCCCATCCCCCGAAATGCGGCATGATTGTGCTCTATGCAATCGCCGCGCCTGATGCGAAAAATCAGACCCGGACATGAATTCCATCTCATAAAACCGCAATCGCCGCGTCGGCGAAAAATCAGATCCGAGCATGAATTTCATCTCATAAAACTGCAATCGCCGCGTCGGCGAAAAATCTCCGTAGCCGCGTTTCAGCGGCCGAGGAGATTTGTTCGCATCAGGCGCGGGAAGTCATTCCCGTATTCAAAACCAAAAAACGTGCCCGGCGAAAATCTGCGCAGGTGCGTTTCAGCACCGGGCGTATTTTCGCATCAGGGCACGTAAAAATATGTCTTTCAATAAAGAACAAACAGGAAGGCGGAGGATCCATACAGAGCACGCCGAAAAAGTTGTGCATCAGCCGTATTGGTTGTAATGCTCCGCAATCTGATTCATTGCCTTGAAGAATTTATGGAAGAAAATCAACGGCAGAACCACCGTCACACCTCCAACAAAGACATAGAGCCAGAAATACTTCGCTCTAAAAGAATAGTTGATGCCGCGACGCTGCAACTCCTGTCCGAGTCTGCTGCAAAGCGTCGACCACCATACAAGCGGATAGATTCCGAGCGTCAGCCAGGAAAGAAGCAGATACACCAGCCAGAAATTCTTCGTCCTCTTTCCATCATAACGCTGCGCGGCAATATTGATGTCATTACCAACCCCCGCAATTTGCACCACTCCATAAATTCCAAAAGTAATCATCGACAACCAGAAGAACTTACCAAGGCTGCGTCTGGTCGTCAGTTTCCCCTGAATCGATACCGGTGCGGGCACGGGCGTTGGCGCAACCTCCCCCGTTCCGAGCGCATTGCCGCAGTAGGGGCAAACTACCGCATCGTCCGGCGTCTGCTTTCCACAATTCGTACAAAAACTCATTATCATCCCTCCTAAAAATTTTATTTTTATCATTCTAACTTAGATTAAAATGATTTTCAATGAAATATTTTCACAGATGAAGCCAAATGAAAGAAATTCATTCGGATTGTCAGTCAGGATCCATAATTTTCGTAAGTTGAGATGCAACTTCCTTGTCCATGACGCCAAGAATCCTGCCGCGGGTCGTCGGATCCATTCTGCCGAGAATCTTGGCAACCAGATCCAGATTGTCCGTCATCATCTCAAAGATTGCCGCCGCCTGTTTCGGCTTCATGTCACTGTAAGCCTTCACATATTCGCTCATCTCCTTGTCGGTCTGCATCTGCTGCACTACCTGCTTGTAGAGATATTCCGCATTTTCGGAATCGATTTCCTCATAATACTTCTTATATTCCTCGATTTCTGGTGCCTTGTCATTGAACACGATTTCCTCGTAAAATTCAGTTTTCAGTTTCTGAAATTCCACCTGACTGTCTTCAAAAGTCTGCAGCCTTTTGATCTCGGCGCGATACGCCTCGATTTCCTCGGTGTTGTCCTTCGCCTGATTCTTACGCAGATCATCGTTTTCCTTCTTCAGGCGATTGATTTCCGCAATCGCATCTGCCAGCGTCGCATAAGCGCCCGTCTCGGCTTCCTGCTCCTCTTCCACATTGTTCGGGAGAATCCGGTTCAGCACGGGCACATCTTTCAGCATCGGGTAGAGAACGCCCGAACCGAAACCGCCGATATCCAACTTCACAAGCAGCGCAAGGATCGCCAGCCAGATAATCACGATAAACACAATAATCAGAGCGATCGAAGCATTCGATCCCTCATCTTCTTCCGCGTCCGTGTACATCGCGCCGGAATCGGATACCGTCGCGTCGAAACCGCCGCCCTTCTCTTTCTTTTTCTTTTTCCTGCCGCCTTTTTCCTCTTCGGCGAATTCCTCGTTAGCCATCAGTTCTCTCCCTGTATCTGTCCGTGTTTATAACTGACAAACTCATCGATCACCTTTCTCTCGGAGGCGGCTTCCTCCGCAAGAAATTGATCAAATTGCTTTTCTTTCAGTCTCTCGTGCGTTTTGCGTTCCTGCATCGCTTCCGTCAGCTTCGCCCTGCACAGTTCCACATTCTGCATGGCGCGCTTCACATGGGTGCGCTGCGTGCGAATCAGGATCTTTAAATTCTCGATCGCCGTCAAGGTACGGTTGATCTTCTGCAAATCAAGATTCTCACTGTAAAGCAGACGCAGTTTCTCCTCGTAAGCGTTCTTTTTGTTCTGAAGCGCTTTCAGTTTCTCTTCTTCTTCGCTCAAACGCAGATTCGCAAGGGCGAAGTCATTCTTCGCCTGCGTTTCCATTCTCTCTTTCACATCCAGAAGATTCTGCATGCGATAACGAAATCTTGCCATTATTCAAATATCTCCTCAAGCAGCTGCAACTCCTCTTCGAAAGAATATTTGCTGTCGACATCCTGCATCAGATATCGATTCACCTGATCGATCTTTTCAATCGCAAAATCGATATTCGGATTCGCGCCTGCCTTATAAGCGCCGATATTGATCAGATCTTCCGCCTCATGATAGGTCGCAAGCACGTTTTTCAACTTTCCGGCGACCGCCTTGTGTTCTTTGTCCGCAATCTGCGCCATACACCTCGAAATGCTGGCAAGCACGTCAATGGCAGGATAATGGTTCCTGTGCGCAAGTTTTCTGTTTAAGATGATGTGTCCGTCCAGAATCGATCTCGCCGTATCCGTAATCGGTTCGTTGAAATCATCTCCATCAACCAGTACCGTGTAGAGTCCGGTGATCGAGCCCTTTGCACTGTTGCCCGCGCGTTCGAGCAGTTTCGGCATTTCCGCATAAACGCTGGGCGGATAGCCCCTTGTCACCGGCGGCTCTCCGTTGGATAAACCGATCTCGCGCTGTGCCATCGAGAAGCGGGTGAGGGAGTCCATCATCAAAAGGACGTCCTTTCCCTGATCTCTGAAATATTCCGCGATTGCAGTCGCCGTTTTGGCTGCCTTCTTGCGGATCAGCGCCGGCTGATCGGACGTTGCCACGATCACCACGGAACGCTTCATACCCTCTTCTCCGAGATCACGCTCAATAAATTCCCTGACCTCTCTGCCGCGCTCTCCGATCAGCGCAATCACATTGATATCGGCTCTGGTATTTCTGGCAAACATTCCAAGCAAGGTGGACTTCCCGACGCCGGAACCGGCAAAAATGCCGATTCTCTGCCCTTTTCCTATGGTCATCAATCCGTCGACCGCCTTGACGCCAAGCGGAAGCGGCTCGGAAATGATCACGCGATCCAAAGGCTCCGGCGGCGGCGCCTCTACAGAATAATACGCCGTGGGGGAAAGATCCGTACCGTCAACCGGTCTTGCCATTCCGTCAAGACACTTCCCAAGCAACGCGTCCCCGACAGGAATCGACAGCGGATAACCGAAGTTCTCAACAATGCATCCGAATCCGATTCCCTCTGTCGAATCATAAGGCATCAGAAGCGTTTTGCCGTCCTTAAAGCCAACAACCTCTGCAAGAACGTATCGATCGGCTTCTTCATCGATCACAATCTTGCAAAGGTCGTCAAGCTTCGCGTCGGGACCGTTGGATTCTATCGTCAGACCGATCACATTCACCACTTTACCCAGGCGTTTATAATATGTTTTATCAATTAATCTGTTGTATTTTGCAATGTTGATCACTGTATGCTCCCATGCTGCGGTTCGCTTCTCGACAGGAGCTGCAGTTCTTTGCGCAGCATGTCCATCTCCACGCCGAGGCTGCAATCAAAGATCCCGCTCTCGGTTTCAATGTAGCATTGCCCCTGCGCCAGCGTTTTGTCTTCAATCAGATCAAGCGTATCCTTCGAACCGATTCCCTGCGTGAGGAGTTCTTTTCTCTCCGTCACAAAGGCAGCGTCTTCACAAGAGACATGCACCAGATAATGGGAACCGCCCTCGATCGTCTGCATCGCTTTCTGCAGCAGATAAAGGACAACATCCCGTCGCCCTGCAAGATCGATTCCCAATACGGACTCGTAAATATCCGTAATCGCGCTCACCAATGAAGGCTCGATTTCAGCCACTTTCTCCTGATAAGAACGGGTCAGTTGCCGCTCACGTTCCGCAAGGTTCATCTCCGCTTCCTGAAACTGGTTCCTGCCGTCGGCATAGCCCGCATCGAAACCCTCTTTGCGCCCCTGCGCTCTCGCCTCTTCCAGCATTTGCCGCACCTGCGCATCCGCATCCTTCAGAAGCGCATCCGCCTGCGTCTTGGCGTCCGCAAGTAACTGCTCCGCCTGCATCTGCATGCGGTCGGCTTCGGCTCGAAGCGACTCCAACTGCTCGTTTGTCTGAACCGTCTCCTCCGCATCCTGATCCAGAAACAGACCCTCCACCTCCGCAACGTTCAGTCCTTCGATAAAGCCCTCGGATAACTCCGCATCGGAAGCCGGTTCTCTATTCTCAAGTTCCATTTGTTCGGCAAGAATCCGAATCCGATCCGCAACCTGCTGATTGGAATCGATCACACGATCCGCATTCTTTTGCACAACAAAAGCAGATTTCACAAGATTAGACAACGATCTCATCACCTCCGCCACGAGAGATCACGATCTCGGAGGAATCCTCAAGCCGTCTGATCGTATTCACGATCTTCTGCTGCGCTTCTTCCACGTCCTTCATACGAACAGGTCCCATGAATTCCATATCTTCCTTGATCATCACGGCAAGTCGTTTGGACAGATTGTTGAAAATCGCATTCTGTACTTCTTCATTTGCGCCCTTCAGCGCAATCGCCAGATCCTGATTATCCACATCCCGCAGCACTCTTTGGATCGCTCTGTCATCCAGCAATAAGATATCTTCGAAAACAAACATCTTCTTGCGGATCTCGTCGGCAAGTTCGGGCTCGTCGATTTCCAGCGTCTCCATGATGTGCTTCTCTGTACTTCGATCTACCGTATTCAGAATCTCGACAACCGAATCCACACCGCCGATGATCGTATAATCCTGATTCACCAAAGATGCAAGCTTCGATTCCAGAATCTTTTCAACCTCTTTAATGACGTCGGGCGACGTGCGATCCATTAAGGCAATTCGTTTTGCCACATCCGCCTGTCTGTCGGGCGGAAGCGCGGAGACAATCATGGCAGCCTGCGCCGGATTCAAATAAGACAGAATCAGTGCAATCGTCTGCGGATGCTCATCCTGAATAAAGTTCAGAATCTGCGAAGCTTCCGTCTTACGAATGAATTCAAACGGCTTCACCTGCAGCGACGCCGTCAGTTTGCTGATCACATCGAGCGCCTTTTCCTCACCCAATGCCTTTTCAAGCAACTCCTTCGCATAGCCGATACCGCCTTCGGCAATATACTGCTGCGCCAGACAAACCTGATAGAACTCCTCGATCACCGTTTCTTTGATTTGCGGCGTTACGCTTCTGGTATTCGCAATTTCAAGCGTCAGATCTTCGATTTCTTCCTCTTTCAGATATTTGAAAATCAGCGCGGATTTCTCCGGTCCCAAAGCAATCAGAAGAACGGCGGCTTTCTGTACGCCGGTAAAAGGAGTCGCCGACTGTGTGTTTCTCGATGCCATACTCTACCCCCATTCCTCATTCAGCCAATTTCGAAGAAGCGCCGCAGCCGCATCGGGATTCTCATCCACAAATTTCTCAACCATGACGCGTACCTCGGACTTCGCTTCCAGATCAATATCTTCCAATTCCGCTTCCTGCGTCGTCTGCAACAGCGATTCCACGGAAAGTTCATCTTCGGGATTCACTTCCCTGCGCTCCCGTCTGAAGCCGGAGAACAGCACAAAGGCAAGCAGTCCGAGAATCAGAACAATGAGTACGATCTGTGCGATATTGGAAGGCGAAAGCGTTCCGCTCTGCTTCGCCTGGAAAATCGGAACATCGTATGCGATGATCGAAATTCTGTCCGACGAAATACCCGTTGCATTCGCAACAAGCGTAAGCATCTCCTCCGGCACTTCCTTCTGCACCATTTCGGAATTCTGTACCATGAACTCGTCAAAAGTGATCCCGTCAAGCAGCCCCTGTCTCTTTAAATCTTCTTCCTTATAAATCACATAGTGGGACGCCGTAATCGCAACAGAGGAAGCGTCATAGGAAATCGCGCCGGGCGGGATCACCTTGTCGGTAATCTTCTCCGCCGGCAGATAATCTCTGCTCTCTTCTTCCACAGTGTAATTCGAATTCGCATTGTCCTCGATTACATACGTCTGTTCTTCCGTATTGGTGTCCGTCCCCGGAATGCCGCCGTTACCGCCCCTTCCCTCCGCAGCATAGGTGTTCTCATGGGAAATGACATTGGTTCCGTTCGCGTCCGCCTGCGTATAGGTATGCTCCGTTTCCTTGATCGCCGAGAAATCCATGATCAGGTTCGGCGCAACCTTGACGTCCTCATAAAGGTTCGAGCCCAGCAGTACCGCGGTGACTTCCTGCTTCAACCGTCTCTCCGCTTCCGCTTTGAGCGCAATCTGATTGGAAGTGTTCACCGTCGTCGCGCCCTCTTCCTGCTCCGCGCCGGAAAATAGAAGATTCCCGTTGGAATCTATGATCGTAATGTTGGACGTCGTCTTGTTCCCAAGCGCGGTCGCGATATTCTTGGCAAAATTCTCCGCAACGCCGACGCCCAGTTCCTCATTCAGATCCAGCATGACGGACGCATAGGCTTCCTCATTCTTCGAAAGCAGCGTTCCGTCCTTTTCGGGAATCGACAAGGTAACATACGCCGCGTTCACCGCAGCCTGCGCCTTCATGATATCTTCCAGATGCTTCTCCTGATAGAGCTTGTAGGTCTTCTGCTTGTCCGATTCCGTCGTGCTGAAACCGCCTGCCAGCGCAGTCTCAATGCTGTAACTGTCCGCAGGGTAGTTGTTCGCGCCCAGCAGCAGCGTCGCCGTCGAAATATCCTCTTTCCGAACCGAAATCACCAGTCCGTCATCCGTTACATTATAAGCGATCGACTGCCCTGCCAGCAGTTCCGTGATCGCCGACGCATCTTTCGTCGATTCACAGGTGATCAGGGTTTCGTACTGCGGTCTGGTCAGTATCGTAATCAAAATAGCCAGTGCCAAAATAACACCGGCAGAAACACTGATAAAAATTGTCTTTTGTTTCGCATCAAACCGGTTCCACCATTCCAGCAACTTCTGGGGAATCTGTCTGAGCCTCTCCATTAAACCATCCATCACAGAAACCTTTTCAACAATTGATTCATCAGATCTGCATCTGCATAATTTCTCTGTATGCTTCCACGAATCTGTCTCTGAGTGCAACCGTGTAATTCAGCGCCGTGCTTGCCTTGGCGGCGGCAATCGACAGATCGTGCGTGTTCTGGGTGATTCCGAGCGCAAACTTAATCTCTTCTTCTTCGAAATCGTTCAGAAGTGAATTCGTTGTGTTTAAATTGCCAAGTGCAGAGGAAAACAACGCCGAGAAACTCTCATCCGTTGCCTCCTGGGTCTTCGTCGACGCTTTCAACGCGGCATCCGCAATCGCAGACGAAGAAACATTTAATAATGAAGTAATATCCATTTCCTTCCCTCTTGGTTCTTCCGGTTTCTGTTCTTATATGGATTAACGACCGATATCCAGACCCTTGATCGCCATCGCCTTGCTCGCGGTAAACGCCGTGGCGTTGGCTTCAAAGGCTCTGGTGCTGTCGATCATATTCGTCATTTCCGTGATAATGTTCACATTGGGATAGGTGACATAGCCGTTCTCATCCGCATCGGGATGAGACGGATCATACACCATCTTCATTTCTTCCGTATTATCCTCATAAACACCGGCAACCTTGACGCCGTCTCCGACGTCCATGCCGCGGCTCTTGCGGAAAATCGTACCGAATTCCGTAGGGTTCGTGGTCTTCTCGTGAAAGGTGACTACTTTTCTCCGATAAGGCGTGCCGTCTTCCGTACGGGTCGTGTTGGCGTTGGCGACATTCTGAGAAATGATATCCATACGATATCGTTCCGCCGTCATGCCGGATGCATTCACTCCGAATGAACGAAATATACTCATAACTGCCTCCCTTATTTAATGACCGCCTGCAGATTCTTGAACTCCTGATCAATACTCTGCGCCATGGCATCATACTTGATCTGGTTCGATGCAAGTTCCACGTTCTCGTTATCAATGTCAACGTTGTTCCCATCCAAGCGATAGGAATAGCCGGCAGCGTCCGTATATACCCTTGGATTCACATGGGACAGCCTGTTGCCGGAGTTCAGATCCTTTACCTTCTGATCCAGCGACACATATTTCGAAGCGCCGAGCGCATGTTTCAGCTCCGCTTCAAAAGAGACGTCCTTTCGCTTATAACCCGGCGTATTCACGTTTGCGATATTCTGCGCAATCGCCTCATTGCGAAGCCAGGCGCCGTCCGCCGCCTTGCCCATCACATTGATGTAATCATAGACTCCCGATGTAATCATAGACCTCACCTACCTTATTCTATTATAAATAAATATTGTAAAAAGACAATACTTTTTGTGAAAAAAACACAATATCAAGTGTTTTTCCCGTAGAACGGACACTATATGGTGAAAACAAAAACGGACCCATATCAATGATACAAGTCCGTTTGCTTACGTAAATCCGTTTCTATATCCTGCGGAATCAAAGGTCTATTTGCTGTTCTTCATTGCTGCGATCTCATCAAAAATTACCGGATTCAGCACCTTGATATAGGTACCCTTCATACCGGAGGATCTCGATTCGATCACTCCCGCGCTTTCGAACTTACGAAGCGCATTCACAATCACGGAACGCGTAATCCCCACACGATCCGCGATCTTGCTGGCAACAAGAATCCCTTCGTTTCCGTTCAATTCGTCGAAAATATGTGTGATCGCTTCCATTTCGGAGAAAGAAAGCGTCGAAATCGCCGACTTCACTACCTGCAGTTTCCTGCTCTCTTCCGCGTTCTCTTCATTGACGGCACGCATCATCTCAAGACCGACCACCGTCGCGCCATACTCACACAATATGATATCGTCAATGGAATACGTTTCCTTAACCTTATAAATGAATAAAGTACCGAGCCTTTCGCCCGCAATATCGATCGGCGTCACGATCGCCTGATACTTCTCGCTTTCTTCCTGCGCGAAGCCGAACGTTTCCAGATTCACGTTTTCCTTGGTGGAAAGCACATCGAGAAGGCGTTCGTTCAGCATCTTGTCGATAAAATCGCCGACATGATATTTCAAGAGTCCGTTGATCTCTCCGATCTCGCGAAACGCACCCATGCCGAGAATCTTGCCCTTTCGACTGATCACCAGAACATTGGACTTCAGAATATCCTTCAGCACGTCGCAGATATCATTGAAAACGACCTTGTCGGAGTTGTTGTTATGCAACAACTTGTTGATCTTTCTGGTCTTATCCAGAAGCTGCACACTGCTCATATTTCTCCTCCGTTCGCGTTATCTTCCCCCTTTGAAAACATATAAATTCTAACATAACAAAAAGCAAAAATCAACGATTTCTGCTTTTGTTTTTGGAACATTTTAAATTGCTTGAAATATTTTCAAACTATTATCCGGGTATTCCGGAATTTAATCAGACAATTGTTGAATCACTGCGTCACTTCTCGTGACAAACCCGCACTCCGGGTTGGTGCAGACAACCTTATTCCCTTTCTCCACCATGAGACTGCCGCATTTCTCACACCGTTTCTCCACCGGACGGTTCCATGACATAAAACTGCAGTCGGTTCCGCTTTCGCAGCCAAAGAATCTCCTGCCCTTCTTCGTCTTTCGAATCACGATCTCTTTCCCGCACTCCGGACATTTTACGCCGATCTTCTCAAGATAGGGTTTCGTGTTTCTGCACTCCGGAAAACCGGGACATGCCAGGAATTTACCGTGCGGTCCGTATTTGATCACCATTTTTCTGCCGCACAGTTCACATTCTTCTTCCGATTCTTCTTCCCGAATCGTTACGTGCTCCAGTTCCTTTTCCGCATCCTTGACCGCCTGATCCAGGTCCGGATAGAAATTCCTTATGATCGTCTTCCAGTCGACGCCGCCTTCTTCCACATGATCCAGGAGCATTTCCAGATTCGCCGTGAAATTTGTATCCACAATGCTTGGGAATGCCATTTTCATCATATTGTTGACGACCTCGCCGAGTTCGGTCACATAAAGATTCTTATTCTCTTTGATCACATAATGTCGTGCCTGAATCGTCGTGATGGTAGGCGAATAAGTACTGGGTCTGCCGATGCCCAGTTCTTCCATGGCGCTGACAAGCGACGCCTCGGTATAATGCGCGGGCGGCTGGGTAAAATGCTGTTTCTCGTCCAATTCTTTCAGCGTCAGCACCGACTTTACGGACAATGCGTTCAGCAGGACATTTTTCTCTTCCTTATCTTCCTCATCGGAATATACCGACAGGAAGCCGTCAAAGAGAATTTTCGATGCGGTCACGGTAAAGTAATACGCGCCTGCCTTGATTCTGACGGAAGTGGTCTCATACTTCGCATCCGTCATGCGGGACGCCACGAAACGCTTCCAGATCAGCAGATACAACTTGTACTGGTCATTGCTTAAGGACGCTTTCACCTCGGACGGCGTTTTCAACACATCGCTGGGACGGATGGCTTCGTGCGCATCTTGAATCTTCGTCTTCCCCTGCGACCCCTGTGTCTGTGCAGACGCATATTCCGCACCGTAAGCGCCGGAAATAAATGCCTTGGCGGAAGCCTGTGCTTCCTCCGAGACTCTGGTGGAATCGGTTCTTAAATAACTGATCAGCGCAATCGTTCCGCTGCCTTTGATCTCCACGCCTTCATATAACTGCTGCGCGATGCGCATTGTTTTCTGCGTTGTGAAATTGAGTTTCTTGCCCGCTTCCTGCTGCAGCGTACTCGTCGTAAACGGCAGGGGAGCTTTTTTCACTCTGGTACCCTTTTTCACCTCGGAAACCGTATATTGGGACGTTTCCAGCACTGTGTGCAGTTTTTCAACCTCTTCTTTGGAGCCAAGCGCGATCTTTCCGTTTTCGTCTCCCGAGAAATGCGCCACCAACGGCTTCTTCTCACCCTTCACGTTCAGTATCGCATCCACCGTCCAATATTCTTCCGAGACAAAGGCATTGATCTCCTCTTCCCTGTCGCAAAGCAGACGCAAGGTAACCGACTGCACGCGTCCGGCACTCAGTCCGCGCTTGATTTTTACCCAGAGAAGCGGCGAGATCCGATAGCCGACCATACGGTCAAGCATTCTTCGTGCCTGCTGCGCATTCACCAGATCCATATCGATCGAACGCGCATTTCTGATGGAGTCTTTCACCGCGGTCTTCGTAATCTCGTTAAATGAGATTCGATAGCACTTTTTATCTTCCAGATGCAACGCCTTGGAAAGATGCCAGGAAATCGCTTCCCCCTCACGATCCGGGTCGGTTGCCAGATAAACGCGATCCGCTTTCTTGACGCTCTTTCGAAGTGCCGCCAGAATATCCCCCTTTCCCCTGATCGTAATATATTTCGGTTCATAATCGTGCTCGGTATCGATACCGAGCTGGCTCTTGGGAAAATCGCGCACGTGACCCTGACTCGCCATTACCTCATAATTGGATCCCAGAAACTTCTTAATCGTTTTCACCTTCGCCGGCGATTCCACAATCACCAGATTCTTTGCTGCCATTTTACTCCTCCGACGTTTGATCCTCTATTTCGCCGCATTTTACATAGAAATTCTTACCGACCTCTCTGATCAGTCCCTGCAGTTCCAGTTTCATCAGCGCTTTCAGAAAAGCCTGATAGGATAAACCGCTCTCATCCAAGATACGATCTGCACTTTTTGCATACAAATCGACACAACTATACACTATATTTTCATCCCTTTCAAGAGTCAACTTCGGCTTTTTCTCCGAGTCCGCCATCGTCCGGGCTGATTTTTGACCGAGATTCTCATACTTGCAGGCAAGAAGCAGCCGAATATCTTCCGCACGGGTGACAGGCTGCGCGCCCTGCTTCATCAGTTCCAGGCAGCCCACGCTCAAAGGATCGGAAATCCGCCCCGGAACCACCAGAATGTCTCTTCCCTGATCGATCGCCATATCTACCGTGATTCTGGTTCCGCTGCTCTCTCTTGCTTCCACGACCAAAACCGCATCCGACAGTCCGGCGATGATTCTGTTTCTGGTCGGAAAATGCCACTTGTTGGCGCCGGTTCCGGGAGCAAACTCCGAAATCAGCCCGCCCTTTTCCCGCAGTTCCTGATAGAGCGAGAAATTCCCCCGCGGATAACAAAGTTCCGGTCCGCTTCCGAGGATCGCATACGATCTGCCGCCGGCACGCAGCGTTTCCGCCTGTGCAATCCCATCTATTCCAAGCGCCATTCCGCTGATCGTTGCGATGCCAAGATTTGACAATTCTCTCGCAAAATACTTTGCGCAGGCGCGCCCGTATTCCGTGCAGTTTCTCGCTCCGATGACCGCAATCGCCGGCTGATCGTCCGGCGGCAGTTCCCCGATCACAAACAGAGCGAACGGATGCCCCGTAAGCTGTAAGAGACGTTTCGGGAATTCCGAATGATAATACGGAACGAACCGGATCCCGTATCGTTGCATCATCGTACAGATGCGCTCATAATTCCAGTTGTTTCTTCTATATAGAATGTAGTCCGCAATCTTTTCGGAAATCCCCGGCAAGGCGCACAATTCGTCCCTCTCCATGCGGAACAACCGCTCCGTGCTTCCCGCGGCAAGCACCGTCTCATAGAGTCTCAGACCGAGTTCATCCGGTACGCTCGCCCACCAGAGATCATACTCCGGACTTTTCTTGATGTTTCTCATTGCGCATTCCCCCGCTCCGACACATTCACAACCTTAAAGAGAAGCGCTTCGAGCAGATCTTCCTCGCGAATCCGCTCCATCCCCGCAAGATCCGCAATCGTTCTCGCCACCTTCAGCACCCTGTGATAACCCCTTGCCGACAAGCGGCACTTCCGAAATGCCGCTTCCATGATACTTGCGCAGGAATCGCCCAGTTTGCAGAAGCGCTCCACTTCCCGCACCGACATTCTCGCGTTAAACTGCGGTCGCCCGAACCGGTGCAATTGGATCTGCTGCGCGGCTTCCACACGTTTTCTGACCGCTTCGGAACTCTCCTGCGCTTCCTTTTTCGTCAAATCGTAAAAATCAACATCCTTCACCTCGATGCAAAGATCCATCCGATCCATCAGCGGTCTTGACAGACGGTTCAGATAACGCTTGCGTTCACTTACCGTACAGCGGCAGCGGTTCAAATCCGGATAAGCGCCGCAGGGACAGGGATTCATCGCCCCGACCAGCATAAACTCCGCAGGATAGGTATAACTCCCGCCGTTTCTGGAAATCATCAGACGATGATCCTCCAGCGGCTGCCTTAAGATTTCAAGCGCATTCCTGTGGAATTCCGGCATTTCGTCCAGAAACAGCACGCCCTTATGCGCCTGTGCGACCAATCCCGCCTTCGGGAACCTGCCGCCGCCCGCAAGCGCCACGTCCGTCACCGTATGGTGCGGACTCACAAAGGGGCGGTGCCGAAGCAGACCGCCCTTTCCCGTCAATTTGCCGGCGATACTGTAGATGGACGAAACCTCAAGACACTCCTCCCGCGTCAGTGGCGGCAAGATCGACGGAATGCACTTCGAAAGCATGGTCTTACCGGCACCCGGCGGTCCCAGAAGCAGCAGATTATGCATCCCTGCCGCCGCGATTTCCAATCCGCGTCTCGCAAGTTTCTGTCCCTGCACATATTTCAGGTCGAATTCATCATCCGCCCGATCCTTCGCATTCCCGTCATGATCTTTGCAGGAAGACAGCGGAATGAGCGCTCTTTCTCCTTGCAGGAATTCCACCGCTTCCTTTAAACAGCGGAGCGGATATACTTCCATTCCCTCAACGACAGCCGCTTCCGCGCCGTTCTCTTCCGGAACGAAGCAATGCGTATATCCTGCCTTCTTCGCGGCAAGTACCAGCGGCAGAATGCCGTTGACCGGACAGATCCTGCCGTCAAGATTCAACTCTCCGATGAAAATCGCTTCCGACGTAAGTTCCGATGTAAAGCACTCCGTTGCACGCAGGATTCCGATCGCAATCGGAAGATCGAAGCCGGTACCGGATTTTCGAATATTTGCAGGCGCCAGATTCAGCGTCACCCTTTTCAGCGGTACCGCGTAGCCGCTGTTCCTGATGGCGACATTGACACGCTCTCTCGCTTCCTTTACCTCACTCCCCAGAAACCCGACCAGATCCATGCCCGGAAGACCGTTTGCAACATCAACTTCCACACAGACAATGAAACCCTCCAGGCAATTTAAGCCCGCAGAATGCACACAGCATACCATAGAGATACTCCTTTCTGTTGGGGTGTGAGACGGAATAGGAATCAGACAACCGACGCTGTCGCAACGGTTAGTTGAATAGGTATTGATAGATTAGGAGCGATCCGCTTGTTTTGCCCCTGTTTTCTTGCACAGATCCGTAGTGCTCAAGCAGTTTCACTGCATCCTCTCTTGACTCCATTCTAATAGATGCCGTCGGTAGATTCAACAGGAAATTCACATCCCGCATGGAGTAAAGATATTGTCAAGGAAATTTTAGGGTTGACATTTGTCTACCTTCGGTTGTGTCTTAATGGTAGACGAATGTCTACCTGAATTCGTCAATGGGGAGAAACTGATATGATCAAGATATCTGATTCGGAATGGAAAATCATGAATCTTCTTTGGGAAAAAACACCCAGACATTTTCTGATCTCATCATTTGTTCTGTTATTGATTCTGTCCGCAACCGGATGTGCATTCATGGGGAACCTCAATATCCCTGTTGAAACACCGATTTTTGCCGGAAGCATTACTCAGATCAGCACCAACGAAAATAATCCGAGAAATATGATGGACTCTTCCCAAACACACGTGATTGCAGAAGAAACCGCAAATATAAGTTCGATTGAAAACGAAAATCTCTCAGATGACACCAGTTACAACATATACAATTCAGTGAAATATTACAACGGGTATTATTATTATTCAGATCTTTTCAGGCTCAAAAGACTGGATCGCGACCTGATTGCTTCAGAGATCATTGCTTCCGGAAATGCGAAACTGGGAAACGTAAACGATTCCTGTCTGTATTATTTGCGGTATCCAAGCGACAATTCCGATGATGCCGGGGTCTTTCGAATTCATTTGGATACCTGTGAAGAAGAAAACCTTATCGATTGGTTCGATGATTTGTGGCTATATTCGAATCTTTATGCCAACGGTTCCATTCTGTACCTTGAAAAAGCCGATGGTTGCTCTGCATACCGTATAAACAATGAGGGCACGCAGCGATTATCTCAAACCGACAACTTACTATACCAAGCTCTAAAGGACTTAAGCATCCCGATTGACGGGATATCGTTTCCTACAGGATTTACAAACACCTATTTTCTGTACGGCAAACTGACATTCTTTACTTCAGATGGAAATCTCTGTGTCTACGACAAGGCGACGAATACGCTGTCATTTACAATCGAAGACGCCGAACACGATATTCTGCTGTCCGACAAAGGAATTGTCTATCATGATTCTGAGTATAACATTTATACATGGGATTGGAACGACACAACACCCATATGTATTTATTCCATTAATCAAAATAGAAATCAACCGGTCAATTACGGCACAATCGAGGATGGGGTGATCTACGGATTCATTGAAGAAAACAATTCCTGTATACCGGTATCAATTGACTGGGCAGGGAAAATCAAAACAGGCAGGATCATCAACGATGTCAATCGTGCATCCGATCTGGGATATAGTGTAAATCATGGTGTGCAAAGTTACTGGCAAAACGGAAAACTGATATTCAAGTGAGGTTGTCAAGGGCGCGCAGATCCATCACGTGTCTGTTGTCGAGGGTCTTCATGATGTCCTTGATCTCGATCTTGGAAGACGCGAGATTCAGAACGGAGTTATCTTTGAAGCAGAGCACAACGGGCTTGAAGATATCCGCATCGTTCGCCTGAATGACGAGACCCTTTTCACCGTTGTCAAGTTCGACACAGCATCCGTTCGTCAGGAAATTGATGCTTCCGATCATGGCGTCGACCACCTGGCGATCGTACATTTCCGGATGCGCCAGCAGTGTCTTCAGCGCGGCGATTTCGGACTTGGGCTGCATATAATTGCTCATCGCGGTCATCTTATCGTAATCATTCGCAACCACCAGCACACGGGAACCGATTACAAGCTTGCTGACTTCCTTTTCCCCTCTTGCGAATTTGTCGTATTCACTGAACGCCTGCGATACCATCCGCTTGATGTTCGGCGTGGAAGCAAAGGCGTCTTCGGAAAGCCGGATCCCTTCCCGCTCCAGACGGATC